>CALGPL010000001.1 GCA_937960595.1 uncultured Anaerolineales bacterium
TTGAAGCGGATATGGACGATATCCCCATCCTTGACGATGTACTCCTTGCCTTCCAGGCGCAGTTTGGCTTTGGCCTTGGCCTCGGCCATGCTGCCCAGTTCGAGCAAGTCGGCGCAGGCGACCACCTCGGCGCGCACAAAGCCCTTCTGCAGGTCGGTGTGGATTTCGCCGGCCGCTTCCAGCGCCGTCGCGCCGCGCCGCGTCGTCCAGGCGCGCACTTCGTCCTCGCCAACGGTGAAGAAGGATTGTTGATTGAGCAGGTCGTAGGAAATCTTGATCATGCGGTTGAGCGAGAGTTCGGCGATGCCGTATTCCTGCATGAAGACGGCCGCGTCTTCGGGCGGCAGTTGGGCCAGTTCCATTTCCAGTTTGCCCTGCAGGGCCACCACCGGCGCCTCGGCGCGGACCTCGGGGGCGGCCTGCCCCTCGCCGAGGTTGAGCAGCACGAGCAGCGGTTTGCGCGTCAGCAGGCCGAAGCCGGAGAGGAACTTCTCCTCCTCGGCCGAGATTTCCACCCCGCGCAACGGTTTTTCGGCTGCCAGCGCCTCATGCAGACGGGTGAAGAGCGCCGTCTGACGCTCATTGATCGTTTTGTCGGTGCCGCCCTTCTTGCGCTCCTCGGCCAGGCGCTCCAACTTGCGCTCGACGGCGATCAGGTCGTTGAGCATCAGTTCGGCGTTCATCGAGTCGATGTCGCGCTGCGGGTCCACGCTGCCGAAGGGATGGGGGACGTTTTCGTCGGGGAAGCAGCGCACGACGTGGATGAGGCCGTCCATCTGGGTCAGTTGGTTGAGCAGCGGGCCGGCGATGCCGCTTTTGGCCGCGCCGCCTTCGAGACCGGCGATGTCGGCGTAGGTGACCTTGGCGTAGATGGTCTTGCGAGGCTTGAAGAGGGCCGAGAGGGCGTCCACGCGCGGGTCGGGGACGTCCACCACGGCGGTATGAACCTCGATGCGGCCGGCCGAGGCGGTGGTCGGGGCGTGGCCGCGCGTCAGGGCGTTGAAGAGGGTGGTCTTGCCGGATTGGGGAAAACCGATGATGCCGAGTTTCATGGATACCTGAGTTTGTGGTAAAATTTGCGCGCCGTAAGGCGGAATGAATTCCGCCTACAGGACGCCGGAGTGGCGGAACTGGCAGACGCGCGCGACTCAAAATCGCGAGGGCCTCGCGCCCGTGTGGGTTCGACTCCCACCTTCGGCATTATATCAAAATTCCCTTCGACGGGGAGTAGCGACCGCCTTCGGGCGGAGCCGGTCATCGTCAAGACGGAGTGCCCTTTGATAAAACTCAGGGCGGGCTCCCGGTGCCCGGCGCGCCATCGAGCGTCCGCGAGACCGCCTCACAGGCGGTCTTGTTTTTCTCTGTTTTCGAAAGGCAAGCAATGTGATGATCAAGCCCTATTTGATTTTCTTGTTGCTGGACATCTCCATATTTCTTGGATATGGACTGGCCGTCTTCCTGCACGCCGTGCGTCGCATTTTCAGCCGCCGTACAAAGGCGTGAGCGTCTGCCCGTTTTGGACGGCATGGGATAAAATAAGGCCATGTTCCGGCTTCAGCGATATGGAGGTGTGTTATGCCTGGCATGAATGACATTCTGGCGGTCATCCTGGGCGGCGGGCGCGGTCAGCGACTCTATCCCTTGACCAAACTGCGCTCCAAACCGGCTGTCCCGATGGCAGGCAAGTATCGTTTAATCGATATTCCGATCAGCAACTGCATCAATTCCGGCATTTATCGCATTGACGTTCTGACGCAGTTCAACTCGCACTCGCTGCATCGTCACATCACCCAGACCTATAACTTCGATGCTTTCCACACCGGCTTTGTTGAAATCCTGGCAGCCGAACAGACACCCGAGTCGGCGGATTGGTACCAGGGCACGGCCGACGCCGTCCGCAAGCAACTGTTCCAGATTCGCGCCGCGCGGGCCAAATACATCCTCATCTTGGCCGGCGACCACCTCTATCGCATGGACTACGCGCCGATGGCCGAGTATCACTGGGAGAAACAGGCCGACATCACCGTCGCCGTCCAACCGGTCAAACGGGACGATGCGCCCCGCTTCGGCATCCTGAAATGTGGTTCGGAGGGGCGCATCGTGGATTTTGTCGAGAAGCCCAAAGACCCGGCCGTTCAGGCGCGCTTCGTCAGCCGGGCGGAGGACGAGCGTCCTTTCCTCGGTTCGATGGGCATCTATTTGTTCAACACGGAGGTGCTCATTGATTTGTTGACGGCCAATCCCACCTTCGATGATTTCGGTTCGGATATTATTCCACATGCCATTCATACTCACCGCGTGTTTGGGTACGCCTTCGATGGTTACTGGGCCGATATTGGGACGATCCGCTCTTTCTATGAGACCAACCTGGCGCTGACACTGGCCAATCCGCCCTTCAATTTCTATGACCCGCATCATCCCATCTACAGTCACGCCCGCTTCCTGCCCGGCTCGACGGTGGAGGACAGCCTGCTCAAAGACGTGCTGCTGACCGAGGGCTGCATCATCCAGAGAGCCGAGATCAGCCGCTCGGTGGTTGGCATCCGCTCGGTGATTGCCACCGGGACGGTGATTCGCGACAGCATCTTGATGGGCGCCGATTACTACCCTGCCGAAATGCCCGGCGAACCGCCAATCGGCATCGGGCCGAACTGTCACATCGAGGGCGCCATCATCGACAAGAACGCCCGCATCGGGGCCAATGTGGTCATTCGCCCCTTCCCACGCGGGACGGAAGCCAGAGATGAGCACGAGAACTGGTTCATTCAGGATGGCATTGTGGTCATTCCCAAAGATACCGTGATCTTGCCCGGCACGCGCATTGCCCCTGGCGAGTGAACGCCGGATCTGGCTCCGGCTCATCCTCAACATCTTGGAGACATTCCCTTTCATGACAACCCCACATCAGCAGTCAACCAGCATCAAAGAAAAATCCTGGCATTCGCTGACGCCTGAGCAGGTCCTGGAGGATCTCAAGGTGGAAGCGAATGGCCTGACCTCGAGCGAGGCTGCCGAACGTTTGCGTGAGTACGGCCCTAACCAGTTGACCGAGAAACCGCGCCCCGGCTTCCTGGCCATGCTCTGGGACCAGATCAACAGTTTCGTCGTCTGGCTGTTGATCGTGGCTGCGATTGTCTCTGCCCTGATCGGCTGGAACGAATACCGCCACAGCGGAGAAACCGCAGAGTTCATCGAAGCCGGCGCGATCCTGGCAATCGTCGTTTTGAATGCTACCCTGGGCATCATCCAGGAACGGCGCGCCGAAGCGGCGCTGGCCGCGTTGAAAAAACTGGCAGCCCCCGATGCCCAGGCGCTACGCGACGGCCATCGCGTCACCGTTCCGGCGCGCGACCTCGTTCCGGGCGATATTGTCTTCCTCGAGGCGGGCAATTTCGTTCCGGCCGATATTCGCCTGCTCGAGGCGGTCAATCTGCGCATTGAGGAAGCCTCCCTGACAGGCGAATCGCTCGCCGTTCAGAAGAATGCTGCCACCGTGCTCGACAAGAACGTGCCCCTCGGCGACCGCAAGAACACGGCTTTTATGGGCACGACCGTCTCCTACGGACGCGGGCGCGGCGTGGTGGTGGCGACCGGCATGCGCACCCAACTCGGCCTGATTGCCGACATGTTGCAATCGGTCGAGGAGGAGGAAACCCCGCTTCAGCGCCGCCTCGACCAGTTGGGTCGTCTGCTCTCGATTGCTGCTCTCATTTTGGTGGCGGTCGTTTTCTTGGTGGCGCTCGTCAACTACACCGACATCCGCCTCCTGTTCAGCGCTCCGCTGGATTACTTCAAGACCTTTGCCAAAGACATCACCAATGTCTTCATCATCGCCATCAGCCTGGCGATTGCCGCCGTGCCGGAGGGCCTGCCGGCGGTGGTGACCATCAGCCTGGCGCTCGGAATGGCCGAGATGGTCAAGCGTCACGCCCTGATCCGCAAACTGGCCTCGGTCGAGACGCTCGGCTCGGCCACCGTCATCTGCTCGGATAAAACCGGCACGCTGACCCAGAATGAGATGACCGTCACCCGCATCTGGGCCGACGGGCAGTTCGTTGATGTCACCGGCACAGGCTACGCCCCGCTCGGCGATTTCCGCGTCGACGGGCAGCCGGTGGATTTGAAAAAATATCCGGCCATCCTGACCACGCTGTGGGTGGGCGTGCTGAACAACGATGCCCAGTTGGAAATCACCGGCGAGAAGGAAGAAGAGAAAACCTACCGCATCGTCGGCGACCCGACCGAGGGGGCGTTGATCGTGGCCGCAGCCAAAGCCGGCGCCTGGGCAGGCGAGATCACCGAGGCCTACCCGCGCGAGAGCGAAGTGCCGTTCGACTCCGAACGCAAGCGCATGATCACCGTCCACAGCGTCGAAAACCCGCAGCCGGATGACATTTCGCCCTTCTATAGCAATCAATACAAGGGCTGGGACGTGATTGCCGTCAAGGGCGCGCCCGACCTGGTGTTGAATTTGTGCACGCAATACCTCGGCATGGACGACCAGCCGCGCCCGTTGGATGACGCCGCCCGTCAGCGCATCCTCGAAGCCAACGATGCCATGACCAAAGACGCGCTGCGCGTCCTGGCGATGGCCGGGCGCGTCGAGCGCGATGTCCCCGAAACCGACCTGAACGTGGACGAACTCGAGCGCGAGTTGGTTTTCGTCGGGCTGATCGGCATGATTGACCCGGCCCGCACCGAGGTCCGGCCGGCGCTCGAAAAGGCCAAACGCGCCGGCATTCGCACGGTGATGATTACCGGCGACTACCCCAACACGGCGCGGGCGATTGCCGAGTCCATCGGCCTGCTGCGACCCGGCCACAAGGTCGCCACCGGCGCGGAGGTGGACCGCATGTCTGCCGACGAACTCAAGGAGGCCATCAAGGAGACGGATGTCTTTGCCCGCGTCTCGCCCGAACACAAGATGCGCATCGTGGATGCCTTGCAGGCCAACGAGGAAGTTGTGGCGATGACCGGCGACGGCGTCAACGACGCCCCGGCCATCAAACGCGCCGACATCGGCGTGGCGATGGGCATCACCGGCACCGATGTGGCCAAAGAGACCGCCGATATGGTCTTGACCGACGACAACTACGCCAGCATTGTGGCTGCGGTCGAGCAGGGGCGCATCATTTACTCCAACATCCGCAAGTTCGTCTATTTCCTGCTCTCGAGCAATGTTGCCGAGATCATGATTATCTTCCTGGCCACCCTGGCCGGCCTGCCGGCCCCGCTGACGGCCATTCAACTGCTGTGGCTCAACCTGGTCACCGACGGCGCCCCGGCCCTGGCGCTGGCGATGGAGAAGGGCGACCCCGACATCATGGAACAACCGCCGCGCCCCAAGAACGAGCCGGTCATCCACGGGCCGATGCGCGGCGGCATTCTCATCCAAACCATTGCCCAAACCGGCGCAGTGTTGACAGCCTTCGGCCTCGGCCTCTATTGGCACATTGACCAGGCTTTGCCCTCAGGCCTCCACCCGATCGTCGGCCTGATTCAGCATGATTGGCGCGGCGTGGACGTGCAAACCGCCGAGACGATGGCCTTCGTCACCCTCTCGCTCTGCGAACTCTTCCGCGCCTACACCGTCCGCTCGGAAAAGGCTTCGCTCTTCCGCATCGGCGTCTTCTCGAACAAATGGATGCAATATGCGGTCGGTTTGTCCATCTTCCTGCTCATTGTCGTTTGCGCCGTGCCCTTCTTGCAGCCCATTTTCAATACCCACTTCCTCAGCCTGCAGGAATGGCTGATCGTCCTCGGCCTGGCGCTCATCCCGGCCGTTGCGGAGGAAATCTACAAATTCTTCCTGCGCCTGGCCGATCGCCGTCGGTCGAAGAGACTCTAAACTCCCCCAGAGGTTTTGGAACAGAGAGGCCGGGCGTTTTGAACCCCCGGCCTCTTGATTCGATCGGCAGCGCGCCTGGGTGCCAAGGCGCCGAGAAGAGATTTGGCTGCGGCAGATTTTTCGGGGCGGTTGGCAGTTGGCGGTTAGGAGGGAATCAGGGTCTGAATGCAAAACTGCGCCGGTGTAACGGACTGAGTCCCAGCCGCGCCAGCGCGGAACGGTGAGCCGGTGTGCCGTATCCCTTATGCTGCGCGAGGCCGTAGCCGGGGTACTGCGCGTCCAGTTGGCGCATCAGGGTATCGCGGGCGGTCTTGGCCAGCACCGAAGCCGCCGCCACGCTCAGACTGCGCCGGTCGCCTTTGACCAGCGCGATTTGGGGCAATTCGCTTTCGGGGAAGATCAGATAATCGGTGAGCAGAGCATCGGGCGGAGGGGAAAGCGCCTCCAGGGCGCGTCCCGCCGCCCGTTTGGTGGCCGCCACGATGCCCAGCGAGTCGATTTCCTCCGCCGAGGCGAATCCCACGCCCCAGGCCAGGGCCGCCGCCCGGATGCGCGGCGCCCAAGCCTCCCGCTCGGCGGCGGTCATCTGCTTGGAATCGCGCACGCCGGAGAGTGCCTCGGCAATCGCCGGATCGGACGGCAGGATCACCGCCGCAGCGCAGACCGGTCCTGCCAGAGCGCCGCGCCCGGCCTCGTCGAGGCCGGCCACGCGCCGCCAGCCGCCCTCCCAGAGACACCTTTCGAAGGCCAGCCGGTCGGCTTGCCTGCCCTCTGTCTCAAAGATCATAGACGCCTCGCCGCGCTTTCCGGCGGATCGAGAGAATGTCGAGCAACATGCGCCAGGAATCGCGCAGCACGCTGACGCGGCTGTCGGAGTTGAAATACCAGGGGATGCCTAGTTCGCAAATGGTGTAGCCGCGCTGGCGGGCGATGAAGAGGATTTCGACATCGAACGACCAGCCCATGATCGTCTGACGGCGAAAGAGGTCTTCGGCTGCCTCTGCCCGGAAGCACTTGAAGCCGCACTGCGTATCCTGCAGGCCCGGCAGGGCCAACAGGCGGATGAGGGCATTGAAGACCCGGCCGGTCAGATGGCGGTAGTGGGGTTCGTGGTAACGAACGGCGCCGGGGGCCTCGCGCGAGGCGATGACAATGTCTGCCTGGGCGGCCGGCGGCAGAAAGCGGTTGATTTGCTCGACCGGCATCGAGAAATCGGAATCGCAGAAGAAGCGATACTCGCCGCGCCCCTCCAACATGCCGCGCCGCACGGCCCGTCCTTTGCCGGCCAGGTCCTCGTGTAGGACGCGCAGGCTCGGGAAGTTGGCGGCAAAGCGCTGGGCGATGACCAGCGTCCGGTCGGTGCTGCCGTTTTCGACCACGATGACCTCGCTCGCATACGGCTGCTTTTCCAGGAATGCGAACACCTGCCCCAAGGCACGGGGCAGGCGCGCTTCTTCGTTATGGGCCGGGATGATGATCGAGAGGTAGGGCCGTTTCATGCGCCCCTGTTCAGCGGAAATTGGTAAAGATAATATAGGCAAAGGCGACCAACGCGCAGACCTCTAGCAGGGCAATCGCGCCCAGAAAAGCCCACTGGACCGGCGTCAGGCCTCGTTTGCGGGCCGCGGCGGGGCGGACCGCCGCCCGAGGGGGGGTTGGCCGCGCCGGGGGCGTGCTGATGGGCGGTGGCCCCTCCTCCGCCGACAGGCGGTTCAGCCAATCGGCGGTCGTCTCGGCCGGGGATTCGGCCTCCGGCAGGGCAAAGGCCGGGACAGAAGAGTCCGCTCCCGCCGCCTGTTCGGCCGGCGCGGAGGCGGCCTGCGCCGGCCGCGGATTCACCAGCCGCTCTGCCACCCGGCTGGCCTGTTCGGGGGTCAACACGATCCGCCCCTGGGCGAGGGAGAGCAGGAAACGCTCCAGCGCGTCGCGCATGACCACCCGCGCGATCGGCCGCTGACTGTCGACATGCATGCCCGGGTCGGCGCACAGCAGGATCGCTTCCACGTCCATGTCCTCGTATCCCTGTCGCTTCAGGTAGAGTTGCACGGCGCGCGCCATGCGGACGGTCACATTCAACAGGTTCGGCGTGACCGGCTTGAAGGTGTTGCCGGAAATCGTCCCCAGTTGATCTCCTTTGGCGCGGAATAGGCCGCGCAGATGGGTCACGTAGATCACGAAGATGCCCGGCGGCCCGACCAGAATGAAGGGGATCGAGGCGCCCATTCCTGGCAGGGTGAGGTTGCGCAGCAGGGTATAGTTGCGATCCAGCGTCTGTTTCAGGATGGGGAGGACTTGCTGCTGGGCCTGGATTTCGGGATACCAGGCCGGGCCGAATTTCAGCGTCGCCTTGGCCCGATCCATGACGCTGATTTCGCCGTTCTCCGAAACAAAGGGAGTCTGATCGATAATTTTCACTGAAACTCCTCCCGCAGCAACCGCCCGCCGCGGCGGGGACGGTCAGAACAGCGGCACGTCGGCCAGCCGGTCGCGGTCGGCACTCTGCCCCTCGGTCACCACGACCTGACGGCCGTCCCGTTCCAGGCAGACGATGCGGGCGCCGGTCTCGAACATGCCGCCCAGGTACGGTTTGCGCTGCCCGGCAAAGATGCGCTTGCCCTCCTGCAAGCGGCGGATCAATTCGGGGCGCTCGATCAGCACTACGTCTGACCAGGTCGCGCCGTGCCGCTCGTACAGGCGCACAAGGGCGATGTTCTCATCTTCGGCATAACGGACGGCTTCCACGACGCCGTCGGCGTTGAATTTCGGCATGGATTTCCTCCGTCATTTCAATTTTACTGCGTTTTTGTCCGCTTGCCATTGCGTCGCAAGCCGACCGCCGAGGCTTGCTGACCTCGGCGGTGCAGTCGGGGTGGGCGGGGTCGAACCGCCGACCTCCACGTCCCAAACGTGGCGCGCTGGCCATCTGCGCTACACCCCGAGCGCATGTGAGTATAATGCGAAGTATGCGCGCCCGTCAAGCATCCATCCTTGTTGCTCGTCGCTGGTGTTTCCTCTTCGTCTGCCTGGGGTTTTTCGTACTGGCTGCCTGCGCGCCGCCCTCCCCTGCCCCGCTTCCCGCCCTCCCTCCTTCTCCTCTCCTGCCGCTGCCTTCGGCGGCGGTCCCGCCGACGTCTCCCCCGCCGGTAGCCTCTCCTTCCTCGTCGCCGGCGACCTGCCGCCTGCCGGGCCGTCTTGTCGCCGGCAGCCTGCCCTCTGCTGCCCTGGGCCGCGAATTGCGCTACCAGGTCTATTTGCCGCCCTGTTATGCGAGTCGGACGGCCGGCCGTTACCCGGTGCTCTTTCTCTTGCACGGCCTGTACTACGATGAGAATCAATGGGTGCGGATTGGGGCGATCACCGCGGCCGACCGCCTGATCGCCGACGGCGAGACCCCGCCCTTCCTGCTCGTCCTGCCCTACGATCCCACCTGGACCGAGCCGCCCGAGAGCGGCTTCGGCGAGGCGCTGATTGCAGACCTGCTGCCGGCGATCGACGCGGCCTACCGCACCCGGCCCGAGCGGGAGGCCCGCGCCGTCGGCGGTCTCTCGCGCGGCGCCGGCTGGGCGCTGCACCTGGGTCTCACCCGCCCCGATCTGTTCGCCGCGGTTGGCGCGCACTCGCCGATCGTCTTCGGGCGCGACGCCAATCCTCTCGCCGGCTGGCTGGCCGATCTGCCCGCCGACCTGCCCCTGCACCTGTACGTGGACATCGGCCAGAACGACGCCGGCCTGCCGCAAGCCCTCTGGCTGGAGGAATTGCTGAATGCCGCCGACCTGCCGCACGAGTGGCACCTCAATCAAGGCACCCACGACGAGGCCTACTGGAGCGCCCACGTCGAAGATTATCTGCGCTGGTACGCCGCCGCCTGGCGCTGAGGGCGCGGTTTTCACGTATAATCGGCTTATGTCCCTCTCGATCGAAGAAGTCCGTCACATCGCTGCCCTGGCCCGGCTTGAACTGGACGAGGCTGCCCTGACGCGCTACTGCCGGCAACTGGCCTCCATCCTCGACTACATGGCCCGTCTGCGCCAGGTGGACGTGAGCGGCGTCCCGCCGGCGGGCAGCGCCCTGGCGGCCTGTCCTCTGCGCCCGGATCAACCCCGTCCCGGCCTGACTGTGGCGGACTTGCTGAAGAATGCCGCCGAGGTCGAAGCGGGGCAGTTCAAGATTCCCCCCGTCTTCGAGGCCGAGTGAGCGGCATGACTCCCCTCGATCTGACCCTGTCCGAGTTGCGCGCCGCCCTGGCCGGCGGGGAACTCTCCTCGCGCCAGGTGACCCGCGCCTGCCTCGACCGTCTGGCGCGGCTCGACCCGGCCCTGCACGCCTTCCTCTACGTGGCGGGCGAGCGGGCGCTGGCCGAAGCCGAACAGGCCGACCGGCGTCTGCGGGAGGAGCGGCGCGCCGGCGCGCTGCTCGGCGTGCCGATCGCGGTCAAGGATGTCCTGGCGGTGGAAGACATGCCCTGCACGGCGGGCTCCAAAATCCTGGAGGGCTTTTTGCCTCCCTTCACGGCGACGGCCGTGCGGCGTCTCCAGGAGGCGGGAGCCATTGTGATTGGCAAGACCAACACCGACGAGTTTGCGATGGGTTCCTCGACCGAGAACTCGGCCTATGGCCCGACCCGCAACCCCTGGGCGCTCGACCGGGTGCCGGGCGGCTCCTCGGGCGGCAGCGCCGCGGCGGTGGCAGCCCGCATCGTCCCGGCTGGCCTGGGCAGCGACACGGGCGGCTCGGTCCGCCAGCCGGCGGCCTTTTGCGGCCTGACCGGCCTCAAGCCGACCTATGGGCGCGTCTCGCGGTACGGCTTGATCGCCTACGGCTCTTCGCTCGACTGTGTCGGGACGTTGACCCGCACGGCCGAGGACGCCGCCCTGCTCCTGGCCATCATGGCCGGCCGCGATCCGCTCGATTCGACCTCCGCCGACCGGCCGCTGACCTTGCCCGACCTCAAGGCCGCGCCAACGTCTCTGCCCTTGCGCGGCTTGCGGATCGGCGTGCCGGACGAGTATTTCGTTGCGGGGATGCAGGCCGAAGTCGAGGCGGGCGTGCGGACGGCGGTAGCGGCGCTGGCCGATCTGGGGGCGGAGGTCTTGCCGGTCAGCCTGCCGCACACCGAATACGCTTTGCCGGTCTATTACCTCCTGGCCCCGGCCGAGGCCTCGGCCAATCTGGCCCGTTATGATGGCATCCGCTATGGGCCGCGCCTGGCCGGTTCCTCGCCTCAGGAGGTCATGGCCCGGACGCGCGGTCAGCGTTTCGGGGCCGAAGTCGAGCGGCGAATCATGCTTGGCACGTATGCTCTTTCGCGCGGTTATTATGAGGCCTATTACGCTCAGGCGCAGAAGGTGCGCACGCTCATCCGCCGCGATTTCGAAGCCGCTTTCGAGCGGGTGGATCTGATCGCCGCGCCGGTTGCCCCCAGCACGGCTTTCCCGCTTGGCGCTCACAGTGACGATCCACTTTCCATGTACCTCGAGGATATTTACACCTTGCCGGCCAATCTGGCGGGTGTGCCGGGGCTGGCCTTCCCGGTCGGGTTCGACGGGCAGGGGCTGCCGGTGGGGATGCAGTTGATGGCCGCGCCTTTCCGCGAAGACCTGCTGCTGGGCGCCGCCCATGCCTATCAGCAGGTCACCGACTGGCACTTGCGCGCCCCGGCCCTGGAGGAAGCGAATCTTTGATACGAATTCGGGAGCGAGAATGAACCTCTTCGTTACCGGCGGCGCCGGTTACATCGGATCCGCAGCCGCCCAGGCCCTGCTCGAGGCCGGGCATTCTGTCACCGTCTACGATTCGCTCGTCACCGGCTACCGGGCGGCGGTTCCGGCGGGGGCGCGCTTCGTCCACGCCGACCTGGCCGATGAGCAGACCCTTGCCCAGACGTTGGCGTCCGAGTCTTACGACGCCGTGATGCACTTTGCCGCCTTCATCGAGGCGGGCGAGAGCATGAAGGACCCCGGCAAGTTCTTCCGCAACAATCTGGCGAATTCTTTGGCGCTCATCGAGGCGGCCTGGCGCGCCGGGGTGAGACGTTTTGTCCTGTCCTCCACGGCGGCGGTCTATGCCTCGAGCGACGAGCCGCTCACCGAAGACTCTCCCATCGCCCCGGCCAACGTCTACGGCTTCACCAAACTGGCCGTTGAGCAGACTCTCGAATGGTATTGCCGCGTCCACGGACTGCATTACGCCGCTCTGCGGTACTTCAACGCTGCCGGCGCCTTGCCCGGCCGCGGCGAAGCCCATCGCCCCGAATCGCATCTGATCCCCAACGTTCTCCAGGTGGCGCTCGGTCAGCGCCAGGCGGCGTCCATCTACGGGACCGATTACCCCACCCCCGACGGCACCTGCATCCGCGATTATATTCACATCCGTGATCTGGTCTCGGCCCACCTCCTGGCCCTGGATGCCCTGCGGGAGCGCGAGCGGTTGATCTACAACCTCGGCAACGGCGCCGGTTATTCGGTCCGACAGGTCATCGAAACCGCCCGCCGCGTGACCGGACACCCGATCCCGGTCGTCGAGCATCCGCGCCGCCCCGGCGACGCCCCGCGCCTGGTGGCCTGTTCCGACCGCATCCGCCGCGAACTCGGCTGGGATCCCGTCTATCCCGATCTGACCGACATCCTTGCCTCGGCCTGGGAATGGCACCGCAGCCACCCGCACGGCTATACACCGTGAAATTTGCGGTTGCTCTCTGGCCTTTTTTCATCTACAATAAGGTAACTTGTCATAAAAGGATGCAGCAATGTCGACTCGAACGGCGTGGGTGTTATGGGGAACGATTCTCGTTTTGGCCTTGAGCGGCTGCAATCTGAATTTCAATACGAACGTCCAGCAAGATGGCGCCGGTCGGATGAACGTTGAAATCGGCTACACGACCCAGGAAATAGAAGACTGGTGGGAAGAGGACGTTTCGCCGAATTTTTGCGAGGAGATCTGGTACGAGGAAGATCTGGCCGATCATTTTCCTCCTGACACCACCCTGCGCGTCGAGCGGCGCGGCGCGCAAACCTGGTGCATCGTTGAGATTCCTTTCTCTAATCTCAGACAACTGCGGGATGTCTACGAGGATGCCTTCAGCATAGATGTGAATCGTCTCGAAATCGTCAACGAGACGTTTTACTGCGATCTGAGTTGGGATCTGGAAGGGCTGCAGGACGAGAGTTCCTATCCGATTGAGGCAGTTTTTCGTCTGACCACCCCCGGCCCGGTGACCGTGACCAATGCGGATGTCTGGCGAGGCCGCACCTTGACCTGGTATCTTGACGAGGACGGCGAGAACGACATCCTGGCTGTCAGTTCGACCCGTTCGTCTGACTGGGTTTGGTGGCTGGTTGGCGGGCTGTGCTGTCTGTGCGTGGGGGTGCTGGCAGCAGCAGGGATCATTGGCCTGGTGGTGTACTTGCGCAAGAAAAATTCTTGAGCGAAACACCGGCAGACCATCCAAGGCGGAGACGCCATATCCTTCAAAGGAGACCGAAATGCGCAATAAACTTTTGTTTGTAGCAGGGATCGCCTTGCTGGCCTTCGTTTTGGCGGGCTGCTCGATGGAGTACGATACCACCATTCGATCGGATAGTAGCGGCCAAATGATTCTCTCGGTTGGGTTTACGGCCGATGAGATGGAGATGATGGGCGCCACTACGAACTCTGCCAGTTTTTGCCAGGATATGTGGGCCGATGAAAACACCGAATTTCCTCCCAATACAGTCATCCGTCAGGAGCAGCGCGGCACGGAGACCTGGTGCATTGCCGAAATGCCCTTTTCTGACCTGCAGCAATTGCGCTCCATCTATGTCAACCAGGGTGTGACGGTCAATCGCCTCGAAGTCGTGGACAATATTCTCTACTATGATCTCTCCCTCGATTTGAGCGACGCCGGCGGGCTGGGCAGTTCCATTCAGTTTGCCTGGCGGGTCACCCTGCCCGGCCGGATCACCTCCCACAACGCCCAGTCGGTTGACGGCAATACTCTGATCTGGAACCCGCGCGTTGGCAGCCTGAATCGCCTGCAAGCCGAGAGTTCGGTCGGGATGGCGGACTGGATCTGGTGGCTGATCGGCGGTCTGTGTTGCTTGTGTTTGATTGTGGTGATCGTCGGCGGCGGGATAGGCCTGTTCTTCTATCTGCGCAATAAAAAGAAGAGCGCGGCGGCGATCTCCTGACCGGTCTCGTCCGCGCCGTCAGTTCGAGGCGGGTTTTGGGCTTGCGTCCGGCTTAAAGCCGGGGCAGGGGACGGCTGAAGGTCGCGTATGCGATCCGGTTCTTGACGCGCTTCACCCTTCTGGTTGAGCCGGATCGACCGGCCTTGCTATACGATGATCTGACCTTGCGGCACTATAGGGGGCTGTGTGTGCCGGCAGGCCGTCTTTCCTCTGGCCTGTATCGCTGGTCTTTTTTACCTTTTGCGCGACCAACCTGCGCCAGCAGAACGGCCGGCGCCCCTCATGGGCATTCCCCAAGCCCCAGCCTTTCAAGCAGGTGGTCGTAGAATCCGTTCAGGTCGCGCCAGCGCAGGGCGGCCAGCACTTCGCTGCCCTGCGGGTCGGGGACGGTCAGACCGTCATCCGTGATGCGCAGGCGGATTTTTTCCATTTCGAGCAGGTCG
>CALGPL010000002.1 GCA_937960595.1 uncultured Anaerolineales bacterium
TCCGCGCCTTCGGAGCGGCCAATCCAATTCGTTTGCAGGACGCGGACGCGTTCGGGCCAGTCCATGCCCTCGTAACTGAGCAGGTCTTCGGCGTAGGCGGTGGTCTTGAAGAACCACTGTGCGAGGTCTTTTTTGACGACCGGCGTGCCGCAGCGCTCGCAGTGGCGGTCTTCGCCCCAGACCTGTTCGCGCGCCAGGGTGGTGTTGCACTTGGGGCAGAAGTCCACCGGCGCCATTTTGCGATAGGCCAGGCCGTGCTTGTAGAGTTGAATGAAGAACCACTGCGTCCACTTGTAGTATTCGGGGTCGGAGGAGATGGCCTCGCGCCGCCAGTCCCACATGGCGCCCATCGAGCGGAGTTGCTTGCGCATGCGTTCGATGTTCTGGTAGGTGCGAATCTTGGGGTGGATGCCGTCTTTGATGGCGGCGTTTTCGGCGGGCAGGCCGAAGGCGTCGAAGCCGATGGGGAAGAGGACGTTGTAGCCCTTCATGCGCATAAAGCGGGCGCGGGCGTCGGAGGGCGTCATGGCGTACCAGTGACCGATGTGCAGGTCGCCGGAGGGATAGGGCAGCATGGTCAGGGCGTAGTGTTTGGGGCGGCCGGGGTCAATATCGGCGTGGTAGAGGCCGTCGGCTTCCCATTTCTGTTGCCATTTGGGTTCGATTTGTTGTGGGTTGTAGTCGCTCATTCTTTTTCCTTCTGCAGTGTTTTTTAACACGAAGTACACAAAGGTTGGCACAAAGGACACCACGTTGCGCAGAAAGTTTTTCTATCCTTTTGTGCTCCTTCGTGTTGCCTTGGTGTCCTTCGTGTTTAAACAAAAATTCCTTCATCCACTCTGGGACGAAGGGACGAGCCTCCGCGGTACCACCCGGATTACGTTTTCACGTCGGAACGTTCAAACGTCTCTCAATGGCTATAACGGGCCCTTACGGCCGGCGCCGACTACTGGGGGTTCACCGGCGCAGTCTCCCCAGGCTGTGAGCGGGGATGACAGGCGAGTTCGGCCTTTCGACTTCGCTCAAGGCGAGTCTTCTGCGCTCCCGTGGGGCGCCGTGAAGGGCTTCCACCTTGCCGTCCCTTCTCGCTGACGGGATGACCTACTACTCCTGTCCTGACTTTTGAAATATTAAACTTTATTCGTAATCACCGCCAAAACGCGGAGAACGCCAAGAATCTTTCTGAGTCCGCCGAGAAAAGCCCTTGGCATCTTGGCGGTGAAGATGATCACAAAAATGAAGTATACCACAAGCGGCCAGGCGCGGCGCGTGCCGTCTCTGACCGCTTCAGGTGGACCCAGCGAGATTCGAACTCGCGACCTTCTCAATGCCATTGAGACGCGCTCCCAACTGCGCTATGGGCCCATGATTCAGTTTTCAGTGTTCAGTCACCAGTGTTCAGTGGTCGGTTTGGCGAGTCTGTTCAGTGTTCGCTCATGGTTCACTGATGACTGCTCTCTGAACACTGAACAGTGGACCTGAGGGGATTCGAACCCCTGACCTCCTCAGTGCGATTGAGGCGCGCTCCCAACTGCGCTACAGGCCCGTGACGGGCGACGGCTATTCTACCTGACAGGCAGGGGAATGTCAAGCAACGCGCAAGGCGAATTTGGCTGTAAAATAGGCTCAATTTCACCTTGAGGAAATCGCATGCCTGAGTCTTCCTCGCCTCCTGTCTATCGCATCACCGACTTGAACGCCGATGAGCGTCCGCGCGAGCGGCTGGAAAAACTCGGCGCGCAGGCGCTTGCCAACGCCGAACTGATAGCCATTCTCTTGCGCGTCGGCGTCCCCGGCGAAAACGCCGTCCAGGTGGGACAACGCCTTCTGAAAAAGTTTGGCGGCATTTCCGGCCTGCACCGCGCTCCCTTCGAGGAATTGCTCCACGAACACGGCATCGGCGCAGCCAAGGCGGCGCAAATCAAAGCGGCCATCGAATTGGGCCGGCGGCTGGCGCTCGAATCCCCGCAAGAGCGCCCGGCCATCAACAGTCCTGCAGACGCCGCCGCGCTGGTAGCCTACGAGATGTCGGCTTTCGAGCAGGAACACCTGCGCGTCTTCCTGCTCGACACGCGCAACCGCGTGCTAGATGTGGTGGAGGTCTATAAAGGCTCGGTCAACAGCGCCCAGGTGCATGTCGGCGAGGTCTTTAAGCCGGCCATTCGGCGCGGCGCCGCGGGCATCCTGGTGGTTCACAATCATCCCTCGGGCGACCCGACGCCCAGCCCGGACGATGTGGCGGTGACGCGCGCCATCATCCAGGCCGGTCGGCTGCTGGATGTGGAGGTGCTCGATCACCTGGTCATCGGCCAGGGACGCTGGGTTTCGCTGAAAGAGAGGGGGCTGGGGTTTGCCTGAGGGCGGGGGTCAGGGGGTGCTGGCGTCGGCGTGGTCGAAGCGGCCGGTGGGGGCTTCCCATTCGATCGAGTGCCAGTCGACGCGGGCGGCGCGCGGCCCGGCGACCACGATTTCGGCGAATTTCTCCAGGACGGCTTGGGGGCCCTCGGCGGCGATTTCGACCCGGTCGTAGCCGACGTTACGAGCCCAGGCTTTCAATCCCAACCGAAAGGCGTTTTGGATCACGAAGGCGCGGAATCCCACGCCCTGGACGAGGCCCTGCACCCAGATGTGCAGGCGGGATTTATCGTTTGGTTCTGACATCTTTTCCTTTCTCCGGGCGGGTCCAGACGCGCCACAGGGGGATGGCCAGCACGAGCGCCAAGATAATGAAGTAAGGCGCTAGATTTTGCAGGGCAACGCTGGTGATGTCCTCGCCGAAGACGGCCTGCCTCCAGCGCAAGTCCAGTTGCGAGAGCGGCAGGCCGAGGGCGCGCAAGGCACCCTGTTCGCAGTTCAGGCCGTCGGCGTAGGCGTCGATCAGGGCGCGCAGGCCGGACGTGCCGTAGGTCTGCCGCAGGTAGCCGACGAAAGAGCCGGACTGGGCATAGGCCAGCATCGCGCCGGAAACATCGGCCGGGAAGGGACCGCACAGATTGGCGAGCGGAATCAGGGTTCCGTTCTGGCTGGCGACCGACAGGATGTAATTGTAGTCGGCGTTGGGGTAGAGTTCGGCCTGGGTGGCCAGGCCCTCGATCAGCCAGGTAGGCAGGCTTTCGTAGGCGCTGCCCGTGTGTTGATAGAGCAGGATATGAGCCAGTTCATGGGGAATCTGGCGTTCCATTTCGATGCTCTGGACCTCGCCGGGGGCGATGGAGACCAGCACCACGCCCAGGGCCGGGTCGGCATGACCGGCGATCCAGGATTCGCCGCCCAGGCCGAGGGTTTGCTGGACGTCGGCGGCGGTGGGGTAGAGGTAGATGTCAATCGGACGCGCCAGGCTGACGGGGATGAGAGTGGCGATGGACTGCAGGCCGCGGTGGGCGGTGTCGAAGGCCGCCTGTCCGAAGGGGGAATCGCCGGTGTACCAGTGCAGGCGGATCAGGTCGTCTTCGATGATTTGCCAGGGGGGGCGGTTGTCTTCGTATTTGAAATTGTAGGTCGGGCTGGTGTAGGCTTCGGCGCCGCTCAGTTCGAGGCGAAACCAGAAGGTGACCATGGAAAAGGGGCGCAGGAGGCCTTCGGCGATGCGATGGGTGTGGACCGCGGCTCCATCACTTGCGATGGTCAGCGGGGCGACGCGGGCGATGGGATCGCCTTCGGCCTGGAAGATGAGGTAGGCGGCCTGGATGGGGACCGAGGCCGTGATGCGGGCCGAGAAGGTGATTTCCTCCCCATAAAGATAGGTAACACCAACATTCTCGATCAGAACATCGGTCTGCGCCCGGGCCGGGGTGGAAAGGCCCAAAACCAGGCCGCAGAGCAACAGGGTACAGAGCACGCGGCGCATCTCAGTCTCCCAGGAGGAACAAGAGCGGAGTCAGGGTGAGCGGACTCAAGAGGGTGCTGAAGAAGACGATGGCGGTGACCAGTTGCGGTTCGAGGTCGTATTCGGAGGCCAGGACGGTGGTGATGACAGCGGCGGGCATGGCAGTCTGGGTGATGCCCGCCTGGCGGGCGGCGCCCTGCAGGCCAAAAGCATTGGCCAGGCTGCTGCCCATCAGCGGGCCTGCCACCAGGCGCAGGAGAATGCCGAGAATCATGGCCGTGGTGTGCTTGCTCCAGGCAAAGCGAGACAGTTCCAGGCCGAGCAGGATCAACATGCTCGGAATGGCCGCGCCGGCGAGGAGGGTGATGGTGCGGTCGAGCGGGGCGGGGATCACCCAGCCGGTGCGAATGAAAACGAAAGCGATTCCGAGGGCGTAGAGCATGGGTACCTTGAGCAGGCCAAGCAAGGCCTGTTTGACGTCCATTCGGCCGAGCGAGGCCCACAACACGCCGACCGTGTTGGTGAGAATGGCGATGGCCACGTAATAGAGACTGGCATAGGCCAGGGCTTCTTCACCGAAGGCAAAGCCGATGAGCGGCATGCCGTAGTTGCCGTTGTTGGAGGTGGCCACGACCAGCACCACGGCGACCAGGATGGGACGCGGCAGCCTGAAGAGACGGCCGGCCAGGTAAGCCAGGCTGCCCATGAGGAAGAAGACGGCGGAGGTATATCCCAACATTTGGGCGATGCGGCCGATATTGAGCTGGCTGTCGGTCAGCAGGCGGAAGATCAGCACCGGGCTGAAGATGTTAAAGGTCACCCGGCCGAGGGTACGCGCTTCTACGTGGGTCGTCCGGCCGAGGGCAAAGCCGCAGGCAGCGATGAGCAAGATGGGCAGCAGGTTGTTGGCAAAGATGGCGAGCAGTGCGGCCACGTTGGGTCTCGTTAGAGGTCGTCGGGGTCCTCTTCGGTTTCGAAGTCGAACATATCGAAGAGGCCCGTATCTTCGGTGAAGGCCAGGTTGGACAGCGCCTCTTCCAGGAATTCGGCCTCTTCGTCGTCGGCTTCGGCTTCGGCGGCATCGGCGAGTTCCTCCAGCCGTTGGCGGACACCCTCGCCGCCGATTTGCGAGAGCGCCCAGATAATTTCGTGCCGCACCAGGCGGTCTTCTTCGTCTTCCAGCCGGTCGAGCAGGGCCGGACGGGCGGCGGCCAGGCCCAATTCGCCGGCGGCCTGCATGGCCTCGGTGCGGACGGCCTGGTTGGGATCGTTCAATTTGGAAAGAATCTGTTTGCTCCAGCGCAGGTCGCCGGAACGCCCCATGGCGAACAGGGCGCTGACGATCCAGTCGGGGTCATTTTCATGGTAGGCGGCCTCGATCAGGGCGGGCAGTTCGGGCCGCGAGGAGGTTCCGAGCGCCTCCAGCGAGCGCTGCCGGACGACGGGGTAGGCGTCTTGGGTGGCGGCCAACAGGTGGTCTTCGATTTCTCGCAGGGTCTCGGCTGGAATTTTGTCGAGTTCACCCAGATAGACGAATTGTCCCAGCACGACGGCGGCGGCGGCGCGCACCTCGGGTTCGTCGTCGGCGTTGAGCAGGTCGAGCAGGTCGGGGATCAGGTGGACGTCCTCGCATTCGATCAGCAGACGCAACGCGCCGGCGCGCACAGCCGGCTCGGGGTCCTTCAAGCGGGCGCGGGCGAAGGCCTCGAAGGAGACCAGGGTGTCGTCTTCGGCCAGGTCTTGCAAGTCTTCGAGCAGGGCCACTTTGCGCGCCAGCGGCACGCGCGGCCAGACTTGGGCCAGGGCTTCGAGTTGTGCCGGTTCGAGGTCCGAGAAGCGTGCCAGGTAACGGGCCGGGAAGGTGGCCGATAGGTCCAGCAGGGCTTCCAGGATGGTTTGGAAGGAAGTTTCTTTAGGCATGCGGAGCGCTCACGGCAGTTTGATGACCAGCGGGTTGAGAATGTCGGCGATGTAGAAATAGCCCATCAGCGAGAGGGCCAGGAAAAACCCGATGGTGTGGACGGCGGTTTCGAGCCGCGGCGGGACGCGCCGCCGGAAGATGAGTTCGATGAGGGCGAAGAAGATGCGGCCGCCGTCGAGGGCCGGGAAGGGCAAGAGGTTGATGACGCCGACCGTGATGGTCAGAGAGATGATGATGGCCAGGGTGTAGTTGGTCGGGGCGGGCTGCCCACCGGCGGCGACCTCCTGGCGGCTTTCCACGTCCCGCGCCACCGACTGCTGGAAGAGGTTCCAGATGCTGCGCGGCCCGGCGATTTGGGCCTGTTCGGGCGTGACGGCCCCGACAATCAGCCGGCCAGGCAGGGACAGGATTTCGCGCACGCCCTGGCCGGTGGCCTGGAAACTGTAGCCGAGGGTCTCGAAGATGGATTTCATCGGCCGCATTTCCTGATAGGTGAGGATGCCCAGGCGTCCCTGTCCCTCGGGCGGGTTCTGGCGCGGGACGATGGGGATGACCAGGGTCTGGCCGCCGCGCAGCAGGGTCACCTGGACTTCCTGGCCGGCGTGCTGGGCGGTGTAGCGTTGCAGTTCGGAGATGCGGTGAATCTGCTGTTCATCTACGGCCAGGATGAGGTCTCCGGGCAGCATGCCGGCGGCCTCGGCCGGGGAGGCGGGGGCGATCTCCTCGATCCGCACCCGGTCAGGTATGCCGGTTTGGTTGAACAGGATGGCGTACACGACCACCGCGGTCAGCAGGTTCATCGTTGCGCCGGCCAGCAGCACCAGGATGCGCCGCCAGGGTTTGGCGGCTGCCAGCCCGCCGGGGACGGTGGGGTCGTCTTCGCCCTTGGGGCGCACGAAACCGCCCAGGGGAATCCAGTTGAGCGAAAACAGCGTCCCCGGATGGATTTCTTTGAGCGTGCCGTGCAGTTTGACCTGGCCGTCGGGCGTTTCGAGGACGGTGGGCGTGGAATCGACCTGCCCATCCTCGGTAGTGGCCAGGGCAAGGTTGCGCAGGAGCAGGTCATTGCCGCGTCGAACGGCTACCGCCTCCATCACGCGTCCTGCGGCCTCGGCGGGATGGAAGGGCAGGGCGGTGTTGGCAGGGATTTTGAGACGCGTCTGGCCGATGACCAGCCAGCCCGGCATGCGCCAGAGCGGCAGCAGGCGCGGCGGGAAGCCGATGCCGAACTCCTCGATCTCGATGCGCAGCAAGCGGGCGACGATGAAGTGTCCGAATTCGTGCAGGATGATGATGCCGGCCAGAACCAGAATGAAGGTCAGACCGCCCAGGAAACCGGTGTCCATACTTTTGCCTCTCAACGATAAACGCACGCCTCCACGGAGGCGTTTTTCTTGATTATATCGCTATTCGGGGCGGGGAAATTTAGAGAAGTGTAAGAAAGTGTCTGAAAAGTCTTCGGGAGCCACAGGTAAACACAGAGGCCCCCCAATTTTTTGGACGAGAAGCCGGTTGTGAGTCGCCAAAATCCCTTTTATCCGTGTGCATCTGTGGTTGAGGACGAATTTTCGGACACGCTCTAAGAATTCTATCTCTCAGGAGACCCCCGCCAGCCGCGCCGGACCCCCGACCCGCGCCCGCATCACGGCCTGGACCCCGGGCAGGCGGGTCAGCCATTCGGCGGTCTGTTCGGCTCGGGCCGCCTCGCAGATGACGTGGACGTTCGGCCCGGCGTCCACGGTGTAGAAGACGGGCAGGCCGCCGGCGCGGGCCTCCCGCACGGCCTGCATGACGGCCAGGGTGGCCGGCTGCCAGTAGAACAGCGCCGGCGAGGAGGTCATCATCACGGCGTGCATCATGTCCGAGTCCAGTTCGGCGACGGCGGCCAGGGCCTCGAAGTCGCGGCCCCGGAGGGCCGCGCGGCACAGGTCGAGGCGGCGCGGCGCATCGGCCAGACGGGCAGCCTGGAGGGGCGAGGTGGCGGCCAGGGCGCTGCCGCGCGCCGAGCCGGTGGCCTTGTGCTCGCGGCTGATGACGGCGATGCAATCGGCCAGGTCCCAGTGGGCGGGCGGGGCGATCGAGACGGCATACGAGTCGGCGTCGCCCGTGCCGGGCAGCCATTCGACAAACCCGCCGGGGACGGAGCGGCAGGCCGAACCGGAGCCGCGCCGCGCCAGGCGCGAGAGTTCGCTTTCGCTCAGGGCGAGGCCGGCGGCGCGGGTTGCGGCCAGCGCCAGGGCGGCAAAGGCCGAGGCCGAGGAGGCGATGCCCGTCCCCATCGGAAAGTTGTTCTCGCTGACCACCGCGGCGCGCCGCTCGAGTCCGGCCATCCGGCGGACGAGGTCGAGAAAAGCAGAGACGCGCTCGAGGGCCGGGCCGGCGGCGGGCAGGCCGTCGAGGGTCAGGGTATCGGTTGTCAGGTCCGGGACGAACGTGACGGTGGTGCGCGTCTGCAGCCCGTCCAGGTTCATGGAAATCGAGCCGCTGGCCGGCAGACGCAGGGCATCGTCGCGGTTGCCCCAGTACTTGATGAAGGCGATGTTGGGATGGGCGAGGGCAGTGGCCGAATGAACGTTCATGGGGTATAGTTTACCACTGTCGAGGTTGGCTTGAATCTGGCCTGCGACCGCCGATTGGATGCTACAATTGGGGAGAATCCACCAGCCAGGAAACGCTCATGTCTCTGCGCGATCACTTGCACCAACTCGATTCCTGCGGCCAACTCCTGCGCGCCGCTGCGCCCCTTTCGAAGCGCCTGGAAATTGCCGGCGCGCTGAAACAGATCGAGCCGCGCCCGGCCCTTTTCGAACGGGTGAAAGAATCGGCCTTTCCGGTGGTCGGCAACCTGTTCTGCTCCAAGGCGGCCTTTGCCGCGTATTTCGGCATCCGCCCGGCGGAGATCATCCCCTTCCTGAGCGCCGCCATCGAGAACCGCCGTCCGCCCGAGCGGGTGAGCGAGGCGCCCTGCCAGGAGGTGGTTGACCTGCATCCCGACCTCGACCGCCTGCCGATTCTCTTCCACTGCGAGCAGGACGGCGGCAACTACATCAGTTCGGGCGTGGTGCTGGCGCGGCATCCGCGCTATGGGCAGAACGCCGACTTCCACCGCTGCATGCAGTTCTCGAAGACCGAGATGGCCGTGCGGGTGGTGCGCGGCCGCCACTTCGACCGTTTCCTGCGCGACCTCGGGCAGGTGGACGTGGCCATTTGCATCGGCAACGCCCCCAACATCCTGGCCGCGGCGGCGACCTCGGTGGAACTGGGCGTGGACGAACTGGAGATTGCCAACGCCATGCAGCCGTTCCGGGTGGTCAAAGCCGTGACCAGCGACCTGCTCGTCCCGGCCGAGAGCGAATTCGTCCTGGAGGGCACGGTCTTCCTCGACCGCCTGCACGCCGAAGGCCCGTTCGTGGACCTGACCGAGACCTACGACATCGTCCGCCAGGAGCCGGTGTTCGAGGTCAAGGCGATCACCCACCGCCGCGACGCCGTCTGGCATGCCCTGCTGCCCGGCGGGCTGGAGCACAAACTGCTGATGGGCATGCCGCGCGAGCCGACCATCTTCCGCAAGGTGAACGAGGTCGTCCGCTGCCTGGACGTGCACATCAACCCGGGCGGCTGTTCCTGGCTGCACGCCATCGTCCAGATCGACAAGCAGGCCGAGGACGACGGGCGCAAGGCGATCGAGGCGGCTTTTGCCGGGCACAGTTCCTGCAAGCACGTCTTCGTGGTAGACGCGGACATTGACATCTACGATCCGCTGGCGGTGGAGTGGGCGCTGGCGACCCGCTTCCAGGGCGACCGCGACCTGATTGTTTATCCGCGCGCCCCCGGCTCCAGCCTCGACCCGTCTGCCGAGGCCGGGACGCACCTCACGACCCGTCTGGGCTTCGACCTGACCGCCCCGCTCGCGACGGGCGGCAAGTCCTTCCGCAAGGCGGAGTTTCCGAAGGTGGAAGAAGGATTCTTGCGAGAGGTTTTTAAACACGAAGGTCACAAAGGAGACACAAAGGGGCACGAAGGATAAAAAACTTTGTGAATCCTTTGTGCGCCTTGGTGTCCTTGGTGTTAAACCGCTTTAAACACGAAGGACACAAAGGGGCACGAAGGATAAAAAACTTTGTGAATCCTTTGTGCCAACCTTTGGGTACGTTGTGTTAAAACGCCTATGGAATTGACCCCCGAAGAACGTCAGATGCTTGCCGGTGAGCACGGCCCGGCGACGAAGAAAGCGATGGAAATCCTCGTCGCCCTCGGCACCATCTACGGCGCCGACCGGATGCTGCCGGTGGCCTCGGCCCAGATTTCCGGCGTCAGTTTCGACAACCTGGGCGAGGCCGGGCTGGAGTGGCTGGCAGAAATGGCGGAGGGCGGCGGCCGCGTGCGCGTCCTGACCACCCTCAACCCGGCCGGCATGGACATCGAGAACTGGCCGGCGCTGGGGATTGACCCGGCGTTCGCCCGCAGTCAGCAGCGCGTGATCGAAGCCTATGCCCGCATGGGCGTGGTGACGACCTGCTCGTGCACGCCGTATCTCTTCGGCAACCTGCCGCGCTTCGGCGAGCACATCGCCTGGGCCGAATCGAGCGCCGTCTGCTACGCCAACGCCGTGCTGGGAGCGCGCACCAACCGCGAGGGCGGCCCCTCGGCCCTGGCCGCCGCCCTGACCGGACGCACGCCGCGCTACGGCCTGCACCTGGACGAATCCCGCCGCCCCGGCCTGACCGTGCGCGTGCAGGCAGACCTGCGCGGCACGCGCGACTTCGGCGCCCTGGGCGTCGCCCTGGGGCGGGCGGTCGAGGCGCGGCCGGGCAAGCCGATTCCCTACCTGCGCGGCATCCCGCAGGCCTCGCTCGAAGAACTCAAATCGTTCTGCGCCAGCCTCGCCACCTACGGCGGCCTGGCCATGTTCCACATGGAGGGCGTCACGCCCGAAAGCGGCCTGTACGACCCGCCCGCCGAAACGCTGACCCTCACCCGCCGCGACCTGGACGAGGCCATCCGCTCGCTGGATTCGGCCGCGGGCGAGGCCGATTTCGTCAGTTTGGGCTGCCCGCACCTTTCGCTGGCCGAAATTCAGCGCCTGGCCGAGCGGCTGGCGGGGCGGCGCGTCCGCAAGACGTTCTGGATCACCACCTCGCGGCCGGTCAAGCGTCTGGCCGACCAGATGGGCTACACGGCGGTCATCGAGGCGGCCGGGGCAGTTTTTGCCGTGGACACCTGCTGCGTGGTCGCCCCCATCCGGGGCCGCTTCCACGTCCTGGCCACCGACAGCGCCAAGGCCTGCTACTATGCCGCCGCCAAGAACGGTTTTGCCACCCGCTTCCTGTCGTTCGAGCAGGTCATCGAGGAGGCGTTGAAGTAGGTCGGATTGTCAATCCGACTTACGTGGAGTTGAAAGATGATTCTTGTTGGCAGAAAAATCTCCCCCGGCGCGGCGACCGGCGAGGCGCTGGTCACCGCAATGGGCATCTCTTTCTACGGCGGCGTGGACCCGGCCAGCGGCCGCGTGGTCGAGAAGGGTCACGAACTGGAGGGCCGGTCGGTGGCCGGCAAGGTGCTGGTCTTCCCGACCGGCAAAGGCTCGACGGTCGGCTCGTACACACTTTACCGGCTGAAGAAGGCCGGCCTGGCCCCGGCGGCCATCGTCAACGCCGAGGCCGAGCCGATCACTGCCGTCGGCTGCATCCTCGCCGAAATCCCCTGCGTGGATCACATTCCCATCGAGCAATTGGCCAGCGGCATGCGCCTGCGCGTGGACGGCGAGCGCGGCCTGGTGGAGGCCGAATGAAACGCGTCATCCTGGCCGTCAGCGGGGCGAGCGGGGCGGTCTTGGGCGTCCGCGCTCTCGAACTGCTGCGCGCTGCGGCCGTCGAGACGCATCTCATCATCAGCCCGGCGGCGCGGCGGACGATTCCCCTCGAGACCGGTCGGTCGGTGGAGCAGGTCGAGGCGCTGGCCTCGTTCTGCTACGCGTACGAGGACATCGGGGCGCGTCTGGCCTCCGGCTCGTTCGTCAGCGACGGGATGCTGGTCGCGCCCTGTTCGATCAAGACCCTCTCGGCGATTGCCAACTCCTACGCCGACAACCTCCTGGTGCGCGCCGCCGACGTCTGCCTGAAGGAGGGCCGGCCGCTGGTGCTGGCGGTGCGCGAGACGCCCCTGCACCGCGGTCACCTGCGGCTGATGGACCTGGCGGCCCGCGCCGGGGCAGTGCTCTTCCCGCCCATCCCGGCCTTCTACGGCGGCCCGCAGACGGTGGACGACCTGGTCACGGCCCTGGCCGGGCGGATGCTGCTGCGGCTGGGAATCGAAAACGACGCCTATCCGCGCTGGGGAGGGGAA
>CALGPL010000003.1 GCA_937960595.1 uncultured Anaerolineales bacterium
TCCAGGTGCGCTGCCAGGCCAGGCTGCTGTTGTACTGGTTGAGGGTGGCGTAGAGGGCGCCGTCCACGTAGATCTCGGCCTGGCCGCGGTTGACGTGGCCGGTGTAGGTCAGGGTGAAGCGATTGCCGTTGATCTGGAAACTGGCCTCGCTGCCGATGACAGTCGAGTAGTGCAGCGTGTTGTTGGTCGGGCCGCTGCCGGTGTAGACTTCCCACGGGCCGGTGTAGACGATGTTGGTGTCGGTGTTCTCGTAGGTGCCGGGGGCGAGCGGGCCGGGCGGCGGGACGTTTTGGACGGTGAGGGCGTCGAGGTCGATGTAGGTGCCGGTCTTGTGGACGATGCGGATGGTGTGTGGGGTGGCGCCGGGCAGGATGCCGCTGGCCCAGGTGCGCTGCCAGGCCAGGCTGCTGTTGTATTGATTGACCGTGGCGTAGAGGGCGCCGTCGACGTAGATCTCGGCCGTGCCGCGGTTGACGTGGCCGGTGTAGGTCAGGATAAAGCGGTTGCCTTCGATGAGGAAGGTGGCCTCGTCGCCGATGGCAGTCGAGTAGCGCAGGGTGTTGTTGGTCGGGCCGCTGCCGGTGTAAGTCAGCCAGGAGCCGCTATACAGGAGGTTGGCATCGGTGTCGTTATAGGTGCCGGGGGCGAGCGGGCCGGGCGGTTTGGCAACGGCAGACGGCGAAGCCGACAGGCCGCCCAGGTTGCCGACCTCGTCCACGGCGCGCAGCGAGAAATAGTAAGTGTTGCCGGGAATCAGGCCGCCGATCGTCATGGTTTGGGCGCTGCCGGCCACGAGCGGGACCGGGATGCCGCCGGTGACGGCGACGGCGTTGTCCCAATCGCTTTCGGTCAGGATCGGGGCGGCCGCGTAGCGGACGAGGTAGTAGGCGGCTGTGCCGGTATTGCCGTCATCGCCGGGGCTGAGCCAGAGCAGATTCACGCTGCCGGTGGTCGAACCCTGGTAGGCGCTGAGGGTGTCGACGGCCGCCGGCGGGGTCACATCGGTCAGCACGCTGACGGCGTCGAGGTCTACCACCGTGCCGCTCTTGTGGACGATGCGGATGACGTGCGGGGCGGGACCGGCCAGCAGGCCGCTCGTCCAGGTGCGCTGCCAGGCCGGGGTGCTGCTGTACTGGTCGATGGCGGCGTAGAGCGCCCCGTCTACGTAAACTTCGATCATCCCGCGGTTGGAAAGACCACTGTAGATCAGGCGGAAGCGCGGGCCGTTGATGGCAAAGACTGCCTCGCTGTTGATCGTGGTGGAGTAATGCAGCGTGCCGTTGTACGGTTCGCTGTTCTGAGTCCAGAGCGCCCAATTGCCCAGGTACACGATCGGGGCGGTATCATTATGCGTGCCCTCGCCAAAGATCGGAAGGATGTGAACGGCCTGCGGACCGCGTTGATTGTTGCTTTCGCTGCTTTCGTTTACCACACAGTCAATGTCCGCGTAGGCGTACAGATTGTGACTGCCGGCCGGCAGGGCCGAGGTGGTGATCGTCACGGTCTGACTGGCGCCGGGCGCCAATTCGTTGACATGTTCGTAGTAGTCGCCCTCCACGCCGCAGGCGCCTGGCTGGCGGTCCACATAGAGATCGAGCATGAAGCCGCTGCGCGGCGTCGGGCCGGTGCCTTGATTGCGGACGGTGACCTGGATGGTCACCTGCTGGCCGACGAGCGGCAGCGCCGGGGTGGTAGAGATGTTCGTCACCACCAGGTCGGGGGCGAGGGTGGTGAAGGACCACCAGGCCCCGCTGTTGGCGGGGATCGTCCCGACGGCGTTCGTGGCGCGCGCCTGCCAGTAGTAGGTGGTGCCGCCTTCCAGCAGGCCGCCGGCCAGCGTGACCTGGGTGTTGCTGCCGGTCGAGGTCCAATTGATGAGGTTGCAGGTGCCGCTGGTCGTGCCGAGGCAGTATTCGTAACTGCTCGCCCCGCTGCTGCTGGCCCAGGTGAGGGTGGGCGTCAGCGAGACGCCGGTGGCGGCGTTGGCGGGGGCGGTTTTGCTGAAAGCCGCCGGCGGACAGAGGCCGGTGGTTATCGGAACGTCAACGGGGGTCGAATAGACGAATTCGCCGCCGTCGAGGATGTAGGCGCGGACGGTGTAGGTGTAGGCGGTGTTGCAGGCGGCGGCAGTGTCGCTGAAAGTCGCAACGCCCGGCAGGACTTCATCTACAGTGACGCCGTTGCGGAAGATGCGGTAACCGTCAATGCGGGCGTCGTCGGGGGAGAGAGTCCAGGTCAGGAGGACGCGGCTGGGGTCGTAGGCGTAGGAGGCTTGCAGATTGCTGACCGGCGCAGGCGGCAGGATGAACTCGCGGACTCGGATGGCGTCCACCTCGCTCCAGACATTCGTCTTCTGCGCCAGGCGGATGACGTGCGGGCCGGGACCCAGGTTGGGGCTGGTCCAGGTTTGCTGGAAGAAGGTGGCGACCGAGTGCTGGTCAACGGTGGCGAGATAGGCGCCGTCCACGTAGATGTCCATCTCGCCGTATTCATCGTCTTTCGTGTAGATAAGGCTAAACTGGCTGCCGGCGATGATGAACTCGGCGGTGCTGCCCTGGGTCAGCGAGTAGTGGGCGCTGCCGCCGTAGAGGTCGGGGCTGGTCCAGGTCGTCCAGGAGCCGCTGTAGACGATGCGGGCGTCGCTGTCGTCGTGGTAGCCCAGCGGGAGAGGGTCGCGCACGCCCAGGGCGAGCGGCCCGGCCTGGTTGTTGGCCTCGCCGGCCTCCTCGACGGCGCAGGCCGAGTCGGCGTAGGCGCGCAGGGTGTGATTTCCCGCTGCCGGGAAAGCGGGCAGGTTGAAGGTCAGGGTTTGGGAGGCGCCGGCGGCCAGGCCGGACAGGGTGGCGTGGTAACCGCCGAAGTCGCTGCAGCCGGCCGGGGCGTCGTCCAGGTAGAGGTCGACGCGCGAGTCGGCGGGAACGGCCTCGGTGCCGACATTGGTCACCTCGACCGAGACGGTCACCGGCTGGCCGACGGCGGCCAGGCTGGGCGATGCGCTCAGATTGGTGACGGCCAGATCGGGGATGGTGACGGTCAGCATCCAGGCCTCGCTCCAGGTGCTTTCGTAGAGGGAGGCGTCGCGGGCTTTGACCCGCCAGGTGTAGATGCCCCACGGCCGGAGGCCGAAGTCGTAACTGGTGGCGGTGATCCAGCCGGATTCGGCCACCAGTTCACCGTCGCGGCGCAGTTCGACGAAGTAGGCGACGGCGTCGGGCGAGGCGCTCCAGGAGAGGACGACCGGCGTGGTGCGGGAGAGCAGGGCCCCATTGGCCGGGCTGAGGGGGGAGGGTGTTAGGGGAGAGTAGTCGTTCAGGATGGAAATATATTGAGAAGCATAGATCGTCTGTGCACCGCGGCTGAGGTAGGTGTTGTTGCCATAAGGCACCAGATTGCCGGAAGCATCGTATTGGGGATGAACCACCCAGCCGGAGAGGGCTGCTCCGTCAAGCGGGACGAAAGCGCCGTTGTACATCAAGGAGAAGTGGACGTGCGGGCCGCTGGCCGCGCCGCCGTCGCAGATGGCTTGGGCCTCGGTGCTGGCCAGGTTGCCGATAGGGGCGTTCTGGGCGATGACGAAGAGCGGGCTGTTCCAGGCGGGCGGATAGGGACTCTGGATGTTTTCGAGATGGTAGTAGCGGGTGGCCCAGCCGCTTTTATCAGAGTTCGTGTAGATAATAAAGCGGCAAGAGGATTGGGCCTGTGCCCAGCCGCTGTGGGCTGCCACCACCCACATGTTGCTGGTATCAGGAACGGGGTTCCAAGGAAGCCAGACCGGCCAGAAGTCTATGGAGGAGGCATCTGTGCCGGTGTATCCCATGTTGTGATGCACGCCTCCGAAATGCCAGGCTTCGGCGCGCGGGTAGGGGAACTGCAGCAAGGAGGGCGGAGGGACGGCTTGGGCCAGGAGCGAGCCGGGCACATAGACCTGGTTGGACTCGTCGAGCGGGTCGTTGGCGGGGAAGAGGGCCGCCCAGACGGCCGGGAAGGGTTCGAGGGCGGCGGACAGGCTCTCGGCGGTTTCGGTTTGGGCCAGGAAGGCCAGCACGGCGTAGGTGCCGGCGTTGACTTCGGGGGCGACGGTCAGTTGGCTGCCGTCGGCCAGGGAGATGGGCGGCAGGCTGCGCTCGGCGGGGTCGAGGGCCGAGTAGTGGTGCAGGTGCAGGTAGTAGGCGCCGGTCAGAACTTCGGCCGCGGTCTGTACCTGGGCGTCGAAGCCGCTCTGTCCCCAACCGAAGGGGTCGGCCGGGTCGGCGGCCGGGTCGGAGACCAGGCCGGCGCGCAGTTCCATCAGGGCGAGCAACAGGCGCGGGTTGACGCTGGCGTAGCCGGCGGCGCTTTCGAGGGCGGCGGCGTAGGGCAGCAGGTGGGGGGCGTTGGTTTCCAGCCAGGCGGTCGGGTCGAAGTCGGAGGCGTTCGGGCCGTATGGAAATTGCCCATCCGAGAGAAGATGGGCGCTCAGGCCGGAGGTCTGGGCGCGGGCGGGCAGGGCCGGGAGCGCGCCGAGGGCGGTCAGCAGCAGGGTCAGCGTCAGCGCACCGGTCAGGATGCGCAGGAATCGTCTTTTGGTGTTCATCGTCTTTCTCCTTATACCCGAAGCAGTTACCGACAAACCGATTTCTGCCAGCCGAAAGCAGCCGGCCTATTCTTCCGATTCTTGTATACCTTACGCCGTCTTGGATTACAAGTGAGATATTCTACCTAATCCTCATGACGGGTTTTCATTGTACGGGATACGGGGGACGAGGTGCGAGTCGATTCCATAGCAATTTCGGTCGGGGGGCGACTCTCACCCCGGCGGCGGCCGACCCGCGGCCGGTTTCGGGAACCTCTCAAACGAACGCGGACCCAGACGGCTGGGTCCGCGCGGAAATGGCAGAGGGGGACGCCGCTCAGGGCTGGACCGTGATCCCGTCCAAGTCCACGACCGCGCCGGTCTTGTGGACGATGCGGATGGTGTGCGGGGTGGCGCCGGGTAGGATGCCGCTGGTCCAGGTGCGCTGCCAGGCCAGGCTGCTGTTGTACTGGTTGAGGGTGGCGTAGAGGGCGCCGTCGACGTAGATTTCGGCCGTGCCGCGGTTGGTGAAGCCGGTGTAGGTCAGGGTGAAGCGATTGCCGTTGATCTGGAAACTGGCCTCGCTGCCGACGACGGTCGAGTAGTGCAGGACGTTGTTGGTCGGGCCGCTGGCGGTGTAGGTTTGCCAGCCGTTGCCGTAGATGATGTTGGTGTCGGTGTCGTCGTAGGTGCCGGGGGCGAGCGGGCCGGGCGGGGGGACGTTTTGGACGGTGAGGGCGTCGAGGTCGATGTAGGTGCCGGTCTTGTGGACGATGCGGATGGTGTGCGGGGTGGCGCCGGGCAGGATGCCGCTGGTCCAGGTGCGCTGCCAGGCCAGGCTGCTGTTGTACTGGTTGAGGGTGGCGTAGAGGGCGCCGTCGACGTAGATTTCGGCTTCGCCGCGGTTGACGTGGCCGGTGTAGGTCAGGGTGAAGCGATTGCCGTCGATGAGGAAGAGGGCCTCGTCGCCGATGGCAGTCGAGTAGCGCAGGGTGTTGGCGGTCGGGCCGCTGCCGGTGTAGGTCTGCCAGGAGCCGAGATAGAGCAGGTTAGAATTGGCGTCCTCGTAAGTGCCGGGGGGCAAGGGGGTGATGGGGGTGAAGGAAACGTTTAGTTGCAGCGAGCCGCCGGCCAGGAGCGATGGCTCCTGGGTCAGGGTGGCCGCGTCCGGCGTCTGGAGGGTGGCCGGGCCGTCGCTGATGCGGTAATCGGCGACCTCGATGTAGTAGGTGCCGGCATTGGGCAAAAAGACATCCACTTCGGAGAGCAGATCGCCGCCGCGATCGTCATTGCAGGCAACGGCGATCAGATTGCCGCGCGTTCCGCGCCAGACGGCGAGCATGGTATCGTAGCCGCTGCCGACCGTATCGGCCCGCAGGCGGCCCGCGTTGCCGGCGTCGAAGCGGTACCAGACGGTCGCTCCGCCTTGGCCGCGGTTGCACGCGGCCAGCGCCGGGTCATCGTCGGCGCGGGTGGCTCCGGAGGTGTCCTGGGTGTGGGTGTAGGGCGTTTGCAGAATTACGATCGGCGAGTTGAAGTCATCGTTGGGGACCGGCGGGCAGGGCTGGGTGACGCCTTGAATCCAGGGAGTGTGCGCCGATTCGCCATGGGCATTATAGGCGCTGATCTCGTAGAAGTTGAAATCGTTGTTGCAGGCCAGCCCACCGTCGGTGAAGGAGGTGACATTGGTTCCAACCGAGGCGTAGTAGTAGAAGCCCCAGCCGTCGCTGCCGTAATGCCACTTGTAGATGTTGAAGCCGCTTTCGTTGTTCGAGTTATCCCGCCAGCCGAGGGTGATCGAGTTGCGCGTCGTGGCAAGGATGACGGCATCGCTGGGCGGGTTCGGAATGGCCGCGCAGGCGTTCGTGGTGGCCGAGGTCGAATTGCTGGGGTTGGATTCCAGGGCGCCGCGATAGGCCCGCACGGTGTAGGTGTAGGTGGTGCCGCAGCCCAGGCCGCCGTCGCTGTAGGTGGTGGTCGAACTGCCTACGGTGGCGACGGCGGTGCCGTTCCGATAGATGCGATAGCCGTCAATGTTGCCGGGTGCGTCGGACGAGGCGCTCCAGGAGAGGTTGATCTGGCTGGCCGAGACGGCCGTCGCCGTCAGATTGGAGGGCGTGCCGTAGCGGATGGACAGGCTGCGGGTCTCGCTCCAGGCGCTTTCGACGCCGCTGCTGTTACGAGCCTTGACCCGCCATTGATAGACTCCGCCCCACTGCGATCCAATCGCCCAAGAGGTATTGGAGGTCCAACCCGAATTGATGTTGATTCCCGGCCCGCCCCAGAACTCAACGTAATACTGGGTCGCGCCGCTGACGGCGTTCCAGGAAAGCGTGACCGAGGCCGTGCGTTCGAGGACGGCGCCGTTGACGGGGCTGTTCAGCGTTGGGGCGAGCGGCCCTTCGGTGCAATTGGCATTGGCATAGACCCGCGCCCAGGTGGCCTGGTTGGCGACAGTCGTCCCATCGCTGAAGGTATCGTTCCAGAGATCCATGTCGGTGGCGGTGTAACAGGCGCTTGGACTGGATTCGCTGTTGTGCAGGTACAGCCGCGCTGACCAGCCGGCGGGGATGGCAATCGCTTCGGCGCGGTCGTTGAAGGTGGTGCTCAGGTCCCATAAGCCGGGTGCATTGAGCGAGAGATAGGTCCCGCTGCAATTCCAGGAATCGTACAGGCGTACTTCGCCGCTGACGGTCGGGCAATTGTTGTTCACCTGAGCCTGGACATAATAGACATAGTTCTCGATATTGCACTCGCCGTAGCCGACTTTGCCGTAACCGGCGTCTCCCCAACTCGTCCCCCAACTGTTGCGGATGATCCAGTAGCCGCCGGCATCGTTGTAGCCGGCGATCACGACGCCGTGATCCAGCCCGCTGTCGTTCGAGCAGCGCAGGATACCGTTGCCGTCGGTATAACTGCCGCTGATGTACATGGCTGCCGGCAGTGGGCCGTAGGTGATCAGGGCTTGCTTGATGGTTGTGGGATTGTTGTTGACCGAACCATAGTTCTGGATGCGCACCAAGCGGCTGCTCCAGTCACTACAGCGGTTGGAACAGACGCGCGTGCTCTGACAGCCGGCGCCGCAACTGCAATTGGTGTCGGCGTAGGGCATACAGGCTTCGTCTGGCAAGCCGGAATTGCGGGCGAAGTCCAGGGCGCTGCCGTGCCAGCCGCCGCAGCACGTGCCGGCCGAGGAACAATCGGAGACCAGATACTGTTCCGACAGGTTGTAGTCCAGATTGGGGTTATGGTTCTGGATGTTGATGGCGGCCTCGATTCCGCCCACCGCATCGAACGCCCAACAACTGCCGCAACTGCCCTGATAGCGAATCGGAGTCAGCCAGTTCACCCCCTGGAAGTTGCGCCAGTCGAAGGCGGCGGGAGGCGTGATGACCGATTGCGCCAGGACGCTCTCCTCGAACGGGACGGAGGCCGGCAGGACTTCGATGGGATCGCTGTCCTCGCAAGCAATGATCTTCTCGGCCAGATTGGTCAATTCTGCCACCGTGCCCACGTCGCGGCCTTCGGCGTCGACGCAGATGGCGTAGGCTTCGCCATAAATCGTCGCCTCTTCGTCGGTGCGTATTCCGTAGCCTTGCAGAGCGCAGTAGGAATATTCCTGGCCGCAACGTCCGGCCAGGAAGTCCCATTCCTCGCACACACTGCCATCCGGCAGGACGCAAACGCCCATCGCAGCGCCATTGGGATCCTCGACGCTGTGGGATTCATAGCCCAGGTCGCGACAATAGACGGCTGCCGGATCGCTGATGGCGCGCAAGGGCGGCAGCCAGCGAGTCCCAAAGACGGCTTGATCGCCGGCGAAGAACAACAGCAAAATGAAAACGGGCAAAAGTCTGCTTGGAATTCTCATGGCTGCTCTCCCAAGAGTCGAAATCGTCGAACCATCCTTGTTTCCTCATTATCTACTTTACGCCATCACGCCAGTCTTTTGTGATGAGAAATTTGGACTATTTTCATCGAGGCCGCGCAAGGCTTAAAGACATTATAGCGCTTTGGGAGGTTTCCAAATCGAGGACGAGTTAACAGTTCTGTTTGGCGGCTGGGGCGAATCAGCGCCCAAGCCGGATTTGGGAACGAGGGGAAAAGCCGCGCCGGCGGCCGCGCAGCGCCCAGAGCAGCATGACCAGGCCCAACAGCAGCAGACCGGAACCGTAGCACAACAACAGCGGCGATTCGACCCGCGGCCGGTCGCGCCCGGCGGGGGCGGGCGTGGGCGAGGGTGTTTCGTCCGCTCCGCCGCGGAGCGGTGACGGCGGCGTGGGGCTGTCGGCGGCGGTCGGGCTGGGGGTGGGCGAGACGGCCGGGGCCGGGAGGGTGGGGGTCGGGCTGGCGGTGCGGCCGGGAGTCGGGCTGGGGCGCGCCGGCAGGCCGGGGGGCAGGACGCTGGGCAGGGGCGTGGGGGTCGGCGGCCGGTAGAGGGTCAAGATGGCGGCGTCCATTTGAATCAGTCCGGCGCCGAAGGATTGATCTGGGCCGGCCGGGCCGAGGTCGAGGGCGGTCGATTCCATCAGCCATTCGATGTTGTCGGCCGAGCCGCAGCCGGGCATGCCGCGCAGGATGGCGGCCAGTCCGGCCACGTAGGCGGCGGCCTGGGAGGTGCCGTCGCGGTTCAGGTAGACTCCGCCGGGCGAGGTGGAAAAAATGTCGTCGCCGGGGGCGGCTAAATCAATTTCCGGGCCGACCGCCGAGAAGGGTGCCAGACCGTTGGCCGGGTCGGTGGCCGAGACGGCGATGACGTGGTCGTAACGGGCCGGGTAAAGCACACCGCCGCCCCAGGTGTTGCCGGCTGCGGCGACGATGACTACGTCGGCAGCGTGGGCGTAGGCGATGGCGTTCTCGACCAGGCTGGAGGGGTTGACGCTGCCGACGCTCAGGTTGATGATGTGGGCGCCGTTGTCGGTCGCCCAGACGATTCCGGCGGCCAGGTTGGCAAAGGTCCCCGAACCGGCGCTGTTGAGCACCTTGACCGGCATCAGGCGCGCCCCCCACGAGACGCCCGCCACGCCCAGGCCGTTGTCGCTGCTGGCGGCGGCGATGCCCGCCACGTGCGTGCCGTGACCGTTGTCGTCATTGGGGGGCAGGGCCGGGTTGAGGAGGTTGCGCCCGGCGACCAGTTTGGCGCTCAGATCGGGGTGGCCGAGGTCGATGCCGGTGTCCACGATGGCGATGACGACCGCGCTCGAGCCGGTCTCGTAGTCCCAGCCTTGCGGGGCGCGGATGGCGGGCAGGCCCCACTGGTCGCTGGCGTAGTAGGGGTCGTTGGGGATGCGGTCGGCGAGGTAAACCGTGCCGTTCGGCTCGGCGTACTCTACGCCGGGGCAGTCGGGCAGGGCGGCGAGGGCGGCCTGCTGCGTCCCGGCCGGCAGGCGCACCAGCAGGGCGCTCAGGGCTTCCAGCCGCTCGGCCACGATTCCCTGGACGGCTTGCAGGCAGGCGGCCAGGGCCGCTTCGTCTGCCGCGGGCAGGAGGCCGAGGATGATTTCGTCTGCATCATACCCTTCGAGGGCGGCGGCCTCGGGCTGGAGCGACGCTTCCGGCGTCGGGCTGGCCTCGGGCGTGGCCGAGTCATCTGCCGGGCCGGCAGCCGACGCGGCGGCCGCGCTCCAACAGGCCAGGACGAGGAGCAGGACGGCCAACAGCGGCGGCAGACGGCGGGCGCGGTTTCTCATCTCCCCTTTCATAGCAAACTCTGCCGATTAAGTCAAGTCGGTCAAGTTGGGGATTGCTCACCAAGGGCGGCCAAAATTCTTCCTGCCCTCGGCGGACATAGCCGCGGAAACGGTCGGGTGACGAAAAAGAAACGCTTCGCGAAATTCGCGGCTGCAAATTCGCCGACGGGGCAGACGCCAAATTGTAATGAGATTGCCAGGCAACCCCCCTTTGTCTTACTTGCTTGTCTGGGCGGCTGGTGATAAACTTTTAACGATGACGATTTCTGTTTTGGTGGTTACGCTGGACAAGGTTTTCGGCGAACTGCTCCGTCAGGGGCTGGAGGAGACCCGCCGGTTTGTCGTGCGCGTGACGGGGCAGAGCAACGCGGCCGTTGCCTACGCGGGCGAGACGGGCGTGCTGCTGGCCTTCTTGGACGCCGAACAACTCGACGACGACATCCTCCTGGTCGGCAAGCGGCTGCGCGAGGCCAGTCCGGGCATCAAACTGGTCATCGTCTCCGAAAACGGCTGGCAGGCGGCGGTGGAGGATCTCAGGCCGGATGGACATCTTTCCAAGCCCTTCTATCTGCCCGACTTGTTAGAGATGACGTATCGCTTTTTCCCCGAGAAGACTTCTGCCAGCCAGGAAAAGCAGAAGCCGTCCTCTGTCCGCTCGCAGGTTGAGTTGCCCTGGCTGACCGATGTCAACCGTGCTGCCCAACACCTGACCCGCCTGACGCTCGAATCGTCGGCCCAGGCGGCGCTCATCACCCGCGAGGACAGCCTGTGGGCCTATGCCGGGCAACTGCCACAAGAGGCGGCCCGAGAGGTGGCCGAGACGGTGGCCCGCTATTGGGACCGCCAGGAGCAAAGTGACCTGGTCCGTTTCGTCCGTTTGCAGACGACCAACGCCGAGCACATGCTCTATGCCACCGGCCTGGCGAAGGGCGTGGTGCTGGCGCTGATCTTCGACGCCGAGACGCCTTTCAGCACCATCCGCAGCCAGGCGACCAACCTGGTGCGTTTGCTCTCCACCTCGACGGAGGTCGACTCCCAGGCGGTCGGCTTGAGCGAGGAGGAACAGGCGGCGGCAGTGGCCGACATTCTCAGCGATGTCCCCCCGCCCAATCCGCCCAAGACGCCGGAACTGCCGGTGGGCATCAGCCGCGTCGCCGGCTTGGAGGGGCCGCTGCCGGAGTCGCCGCGCTTCAGCCGCGAAAGTTCGCCGGCGGTGCGCCTGGCGCCGCTGACCGAGACCGGCGTGGAGGAAACCCGCCGCAGCGAGGTCGACCCGACTGCCGAGACGCGCCGACACCCCGTCGAGGAGATCGAACCGACGGCGGTCACGCGTCAGTCGCGGGCGCAGAAGAAGAGAAGCCAAACGCTTGAAACCGCCTCGCCGGCCGCGTCTCAGCCGCGCTCCATTCCCGAGGTGGCCCGCAAGATCGTCCTGGAGCCGGCCTCGCCCTCGGTCTACAATTTGAGTTATGCCTGCCTGTTGATCCCACGCTTCGCCCAGCACCATCTGACCGGCGATCTCTCTGAACGGCTGGGGGAGTGGCTGCCGGAAATTTGCGTCGCTTTTGGCTGGCGGCTGGAGCAGATTGCCGTTCGGCCCGACTATCTGCAGTGGGTGGTCAACGTCCCGCCGGCCACCTCGCCCGGTTATCTGATGCGCATCCTGCGCCAGCATACCTCCGAGAAAATCTTTGCCGAGTTTCCGCGCTTCAAGAAGGAAAATCCCTCCGGTGATTTCTGGGCTCCGGGTTACCTGATCATGGGCGGCGCCAACCTGCCGCCGCCTCAACTGGTCAAGGAATTCATCGCCCAGACGCGTCAGCGTCAGGGCATTTCGCAGCCGCTGCGCTAAAGAAGATGGAAAATCCGCCGCCCCGTTTCCCTGAAGAGACGGGGCTTTTTGATTTCCTATCCCTTCGCCGGTTGCGTCCACTTGCGGTAGAATCAAACTGTCATGCCTCCCAACCTCTATTTGATTGACGGCCACGCCCTGGCCTACCGCATGTACTTTGCCCTGACCGGCTACGCCCCCGGCGCGGCCACCCGCTGGCAGACCTCCAAAGGCGAGCCGACCGCCGGCGTCTACGGCTTTGCGCGTGAACTGATGCGCCTCTACGAGCAGGATAAGCCCGACTATCTGGCCGTCGCCTTCGATACCGGCAAGACCTTTCGCGATGACCTCTTCCCCGAATACAAAGCCACCCGCGCCAAGATGCCCGACGACCTGCGCCCGCAGATGGAGCGCATCCGTCAGATCGTGGACGCCTTCAACGTGCCGCGCCTGGAAGTGGAAGGCTTCGAGGCCGATGACGTGCTCGGCTCGGCCTCCCGCTGGGCCGCCGGGCAGGGGCTGGGCGTCAAGATCATCACCGGCGACCGCGACTTGCTCCAGTTGGTGAACGAGCGGACGGTTGTCTATCTGGCCGGCGACGACCAGACCTACATCACCGCCGAAGACGTGTTCAGGAAACTCGGCGTCCGCCCCGAGCAGGTGGTGGATTACAAGGCCCTGGTGGGAGATAAATCCGACAACATCCCCGGCGTGCCGGGCGTGGGTGAAAAGACGGCCGAGAGCCTGCTGGCCCGCTACGGCACGCTGGACGCCATCTATGCTCATCTGGACGAGATCGAGCCGCGCTGGCGGGGCAAACTGGAAGCGGGCCGCGACCTGGCCTATCTGAGCCGCGACCTGGCCCGCATCCGCACCGACGTGCCTCTGCGCCTCGACCTCGAGCAGGCGCGTCCCGATGCTTTCGACCCGGCGCGGGTCGAGGCCCTCTTCCGCGAACTCGAATTCCGCTCGCTGCTCGACAAACTGCACAAATTGACCGGCCTCTCTGCCCCTCCCGCCGCCGGGACGCAGTTGAGCCTCTTCGGCGAGGGGATGCCGGCCCCGGCGCCGTCCGCGCGGCCGGCAGAGATCGAGGTCGCGTCTGCGGCGGCGGGCGTCCAGGTCCGGCTGGTCGATTCGCCCGAGGCGCTGCAATCCTTGCTGGCGGCGCTCTCCTCGGCAGCCTGTCTCTCCTTCGACACCGAAACCACCTCCACCGATGAAATGACGGCCCGTTTGGTGGGGATCGCCCTGGCCTGCCGCGAGGGGGAGGGCTGGTACCTGCCGGTCGGTCATCAGGCCGGGGCGCAGTTGCCGCTCGAACAAGTCCTGGCGGCCCTGCGCGGCCCGCTCACCGACCCGCGCCTGCCGAAGATCGGCCATCACCTGAAGTACGATTACATCGTGCTGGCCCGGCATGGCCTGCGCGCCGCCCCCCTGGCCTTCGACACGATGGTGGCCGAATGGCTGCTCGACCCGGCCTCGCGCAACCTCGGGCTGAAGAACCTGGCCGCCGCCCGCCTCGGCCTGGAGATGACCCACATCGAAGACCTGATCGGCTCGGGCAAGAACCAGCGTTCGATGGCCGAGGTTGCCATCTCGGCCGCGGCCGCCTATGCCGCCGCCGACGCCGAAGCCGTCCTGCGCCTCAAACCCGTGCTGGAGGCCGAACTGGCCCGCTTCCCAAAATTGCCCTCCCTCCTGGCCGAGATCGAGATGCCCCTCCTGCCCGTCCTGGCCGAGATGGAAATGGCCGGCGTGGCCCTCGACCGGGATTTCTTCGCCGCCTTCTCGCAGGAACTCAGCCGGCGCATGGCCGATCTCGAAACGCAGGTCTATCAGGCGGTTGGCAAGACTTTCAATATCAACTCCACCCAACAGTTATCCGACGTGCTCTTCGGGACTCTGCGCCTGGCGCCGCCCGACCGCGGCCGCAAGACCGCCTCCGGCCACTATTCCACCGCGGCCGGCGTGCTGGAAACCCTCAGCGGCCAACACCCCGTGGTGGACCTGGTGCTGGAGTACCGCGAACTGGCCAAACTCAAATCCACCTCTGTGGATGCCCTGCCTGCCCAGATTCATCCCCAGACGGGGCGGGTGCATACCTCTTTCAGCCAGACGGCCGTGGTCACCGGGCGGCTTTCCTCCTCCAACCCCAACTTGCAGAACATCCCCATCCGCACCGAACTGGGACGACGGGTACGGCGCGGCTTCATCGCCGGGCCGGGCAACGTGCTGCTCTCGCTCGATTACTCGCAGATCGAACTGCGCATTGTCGCCCACCTGTCTGGCGATGAGGCCATGCTCTCTGCCTTCCGCGCCGAGCAGGATATCCACGCTGCCACGGCCGCAGCCATCTACGGCGTCCCGCTCGAGGCGGTGACGAAGGAACAGCGCCGTCATGCCAAGGCGATCAACTTCGGCCTCATCTATGGCATGTCGGCCTTTGGGCTGACGCGTTCCACCGAACTGACCCTGGCCGAATCGGAAGAGTTCGTCAAGGCCTATTTCCGCCAGTTCCCGCGCGTCAAGGAATACCTGGACGGCCTGCGCCGCGAAGCGCGCCAAAAGGGCTACGTCGAGACCCTGCTCGGCCGGCGGCGTTACTTCCCGGCCCTCAAAGGGACGCTCAATCAGGCGCTGCGCAACCGCGAGGAGCGCGAGGCCATCAACGCTCCCATTCAGGGGACGGCTGCTGATATAATGAAGATCGCTATGATTCGCATCCCGCCTGCCCTGACCGCCGCCGGCCTGCGCGGCCAGATGCTCCTCCAGGTCCACGATGAACTGGTGCTGGAATGTCCACAGGCCGAAACGGACGAGACCGCCCGGCGGGTTGCCCAAGTGATGGAGAACGCTTATCCCCTCTCCATTCCTCTGACCACCGAGGCCCGCTGGGGTCTCAATTGGGACGAAATGAAACCGGTCGCGCACTGACGAGAGAACCCTATGCCTGGACGCCAAGACCTCTATCAAAAAGCCATGAACGCCGGCCACTCGGCCGCCTGGGATCAGAACTGGCAGAATGCCGCCGACTTCTACCGCAAAGCGTTGGAGGAGTTTCCCGACGATCCCAAGGCGCTGACCAATCTCGGCCTGGCTTTGTACGAATTACAGCAATACGAGGAAGCGCTCAAAGCCTATCAGCGCGCTGCCCAACTTTCCCCCGCCGATCCTGTCCCGTTCGAAAAGGTGGCGCAACTCTCCGAGCGGACCGGCAACCTGCCTCAGGCTGTCGAGGCGGCCATGCAGGCGGCCGAACTCTACATCCGGGAACGCAACCCCGACAAGGCGATCGAGAACTGGCTGCGGGTGACCACCCTCGACCCGGAACATGTGGCGGCCCACTCGCGCCTGGCGCTCGTCCATGAGCGGCTCAACCGTCCCGAGCAGGCGGTGACGGAGTACCTGGCGGTGGCCAGCCTGCTGCAACGTTCGGGCGCTGCCGACCGGGCGGCGGAGATGATCGGGCGCGCCCTGCGTCTCGTCCCCAACAGCCCGGCAGCCAAACAGGCCCAAACCCTGCTCAAGAACGGGCAGTTGCTGCCCAAACCGATGCGCCCGAAGGGCGGCACCGGGCCGCTGCGCATGGCGCAGGTCAAACAGATCGAGGTCCGCACCCGGCCGGCCGAGTCGGGTCTCGACCCGGTGGCCGAAGCCCGTCAGAAGGCGCTGACGCGCCTGGCAGAGGTCCTCTTCGACCTGTCCGACGAGAGCAGCGAGTCGGCCCTTTCGAAGCGCGGTTTGCAGGCCATCGTGCGCGGCACCGGTCCGCTATCCTTGCAGCGCGGCGAACTGACCCAGATTGTGATGCACCTGGGCGAGGCCATCGATGCTCAGACCAACAACAAGGAAGAACAGGCCGCCGAGGAACTGGAAAAAGCCCTCGAACTCGGTTTTCGCGAGCCTGCCCTGTATTTCAATCTGGGCGTCCTGCGCGCCAAAGGCGGGCGTCTCGAAAGTGCCTTGCGCCATCTCCAGCATGCCGTCAAACACGTTGACTTTGCCCTTGGCGCCCGCCTGTTGATGGGGCAGATTTATCTGCAGTTGGGCCGCCTCTCCGAAGCGGTGACCGAGTACCTGGAAGCCCTGCGCCTGGCAGATACCCTGGTCGTGCCGCCCGACCAGGCGGACGAAATCAGGCAGTTGTACGAACCCTTGATCGAGTCTCTGTCAGAGAACGCCAACCTCGATCGGCAGCAGCAGTTGATCAAGAATATCGAGCAGTTATTGCTGCGGCCCAACTGGCGGGCGCAAATGTTGCAGGCGCGTGAGCAACTTCCGAAAGCGTCGGAGGGCGCGCCGGCCCTGCCGCTGGCCGAAGTCCTGGCGCAGGCCCAGTCGAGTCAGGTGATCGAGGCGATTGGCAAAGTTCACCAACTGGCCCGCGTCGGGCGGCTGCGCTCGGCCATGGACGAGGCGTTTCATTCCCTGAAGTATGCCCCCACTTACCTGCCGCTGCATACTCTGATCGGCGAATTGCTGATTCAGGAGGGACGCATTCCCGAGGCCATCGCCAAGTTCACGGTGGTGGCGCAGGCCTACAATGTGCGCGGCGAGTCCAGCCAGTCGGTCAATCTGCTGCGGCGGATTGTCCAGATTGCCCCGATGGACCTGGCCGCGCGCGGCCGTCTGATCGAGCATCTGGTAGCGCGCGGCCAGGTGGATGAGGCCATCGGCGAGTACCTCGACCTGGCCGATATTTACTACCGTCTGGCCGAACTCGACATGGCCCGCAAGACCTACACCACGGCCCTGCGCCTGGCTCAACAGGGCGGCGCCGACCGCGCCTGGAGCATCAAACTCCTCCAGCGCATGGCCGATATTGACATGCAGCGCCTCGACTGGCGGCAGGCCCTGCGAGTCTACGAGCAAATCCGCACGCTCCAGCCGGATGACCTGAGCGTGCGCAAGAATCTGGTGGAATTGAATTTGCGCTTGAATCAGTCGGCTCAGGCGGCTGCCGAATTGGAAAGCCTGGTGACCCATTTGGAAAGCACCGGCAAACGAGCGCAAGCGATGACTTTGATGGAGGAATTGGTCCACGAGAATCCCTCTCAGCCGGTGCTGCGCCGTTTTCTGGCCGAGGAGTATCGTCAGGCAGGGCGCATTGCGGATGCTGTAGATCAGTTGGATCAGATGGGTGATTTGCTGCTCGATTCGGGCGATACAGCGGGGGCCATTCAGGCGATCGAGACCATCATTGCGCTCAATCCGCCCAATGTGCAGGATTACATCGGCGTGCTGGCAAAATTGAAGGGCGGGTGAGGCCAGCGGTTTCTTTCATCCATGTTCGGCTGCGGCCGGTTGGATTTCCCTCTGACGGGGTAGGGGGAAGGGCAGACCGTCACTTTCGCCCAAACAAACTGAAAGTCGCCGACTTCTCCGGCGGCGGGAAGAAGCCGCGCTCGGTGGAGCGCACCTCCTCGATAGAGATGAACGTCTGAGGGGTGATTTGACGGATGATGCCCAGCACCCGTTCGACGTCGCGGCGGCGGACAATGGTGTAGATGACGCTCACCGGCCCGGCGCTGCCCTGACCGTCCAGCCGGGTGATGCCAAAGCCGGCATCGTGCAATGCCTGGAGCAGGGGGACGGGGTCGTCGCGGACGATGAGACGAATCAGGTAGGTGCCGAGCGCCAGCCGCCCCTCCAGCCAGATGCCGACGTAGTTGCCGGCTGCGAAGCCGGCCGCGTAGCCCAAATAGGCGACCAGGTTCTGCGCCGATTTGACCAGTTGCGCCAGCGCCGCTACCCAGATGAAGACCTCGATGAAGCCCAACAGCGGAGCCAGATGGCGCTGCCCGCGCGAGGTAAAAATAATCCGCAGTGTGCCAAGCGAAACGTCAATCACCCGCGCCACGAAAATCAGGATGGGCAAGATGACCCAGGCGTTCCAGTCGAAGGCGCTTGTGTCCATGCTTACGTCTCCAGCACGCCTTCGTTCACGTAGCGGGTCAACTCGCCGACGCTCAGGTTGTCAATGCCGAGTTTCTCCAGCGTGCGGCCGCGCCGCCAGTAGTCGGTGCGGTGGATGATGGAGGCCAGGCGGATGATGCTGTCCATGCCGCGCACCGAGACGCCGTAGCGCTGACCCAGGGCGGCGATCGGCACCAGGCTCATCGGCACATCCTCGAAGATGTAGCGGTGGTTGAGCGTGGGCGGGGCCTTGATGCCGTAGTAGCCCGGCTGGTTGTGGATGGCTTCGTGCAGGTCTTCGCCGGTGGTGTCGTAGGCCAGTTTCAGCCATTCGAGGGCGGTGCGGGCGCGGATGCCCAGCGAGGAGGCCACCGTCACCCGCTCGCGGTCGAGGGCCTCCAGGACGCGCGCCACCGAGGGCGTCACGCCGTCAATGTAGAACTGGTAATCGCCGTGCGTGGCCTCGATCCAGCCGGAATTGAGGATGGTCAGCGCCGGGTGGAAGATGGCGCCCATGTTGTTCAGGCCGGTCTGCAGGACGTTGCCGCCGTCAATGTATTGCGGGTAGGCCGGCTGGATGGCCGCGAGCACCTGCTCGGTGCGGGTGGCCGGCAGCGCCGCCAGCGGCACGGCCTCCTTGACGCGGAAGATGCGCGCCTCGGCCGGGCCGTCGGAGCGGCTGGCGTAGATGAAAGTCTCGGCCTCGGCGATGGTCACGTCGGCCTGGCAGCCTTCGTCGCGCAGAACTTTGGCGAATTCGATGGCGCCGCACGTCCGGCCGGGGTGCAAGAGGATGATTTGTCCCTTCTTCAGGTGGCGGGCGACGCCTTTGGCCACGTCCGCATGGGCCGAGGAGGGGACGACGACCATGATGACTTGAGCGTTCTTGACCGCCTCGCCGTAGTCGGAGGTGGCTTTTGCCAATTTGCCGAAGCCGTGCGGCACGCCCTCGGCGCCTTCCAGTTCAATGCCGCCGCGTTTCTTGAGGATGGCGATGTGGTCGGGGGTGCGGTTGAAGAGGGTCACCTTGAAGCCCATCAGGGCGAGGTGGGCCGCCATGGCCTTGCCGCCATGTCCGGCGCCGATGACGGTGTAACGTTCGGGGGTGGTCATTTTTTGCTCCTTTCTTGTGTTTTAACACAACGGACACAAAGGGAACACCAAGGACACGAATTTTTCTGTTTTTTCTTTCTTTGTGAACCTTTGTGTACCCTTCGAGTCCTTTGTGTTTTTTAACACGAAGGTCACCAAGGGAACACGAAGGACACGAATCTTTTATTTTTTCTTTCTTGTTGTGAACCTTTGTGTACCCTTCGAGTTCTTTGTGTTTAAACGAGACCCAACCGCGCCAGCCGCTCTTTCTCGCTCAGCGGATGGCCGTCCTCGTCCACGGCCAGGCACATCCCGTTGACGATGCGCGTGCGCACCTGCCCGCGCCCGAAGGGATTGTTCTTCAACTGCGGGGCGTCCATCACGCCCGAAGTGACCGCCCGCGCCAGGGTCGCCGCGTCGGCCCAGGGGTCCGGTACGCCCGGCGCGGCCAGGGCGCGAATGGCCTCCAGCGTCAGGCGCGCCTCGGCGATGAGTTCCTCCTTGCGCGTCTGGACGGCCGGGTCACGCCTCATGTCCGGCGCGCCGCGCACGGCGTTCTCGATGGCGCGGCGGCAGATTTTGGCCGCCTCGATGACGTCCTCGGCGGTGGCGGCGTGATGCGCCTCGGTGTGGCCGACGATGTGGTAGATGTGCGGCTTGAGTGCCATCTGCAGGTAGGCGCTGGCCGCCAGGTGACCGCGCGCCGCATCCGGGTCGAGCGGGTGCGACAGGAGCCCGATGCGGGTTTGTCTCCAGATGCGGAAGACCTCCTCACCCCATCCCCCCTGCGCCCCCCTTCCCCTCCCCTCGTAGGGGAGGGGAAGGGGGGATGGGGGGGTAGAGGTGAGGTCCCCAATCATCTCCAGCACGGCCAGCATCTTGGCCAAATCCATCGCGTCCGAAAGCCCCGGCGGGCTGTTGAACATCATCTGGGCGATGTAGTCGCGCACGCCGAATTTCCAGGCGTTGTAGGCCGAGAGGAACGCGCTGACCACAAAGACGACGTCGGGGGCGTCGCGCATGCCCCAGTGGTGCGGCTCGTTGAGTTCCACCGGGATGTCGTGTTCGCCGTACCAGGCCATCACCTGCTGATGCTCGCGGATGGAGCCTTCCAGGTCCCAGGGGCCGCGCCCGTCCATCTGGTTGAACCAGAAGAGCGGGATGGCGCACCAGGCGTTGTGGATCGTCTCGGTCAGCACTTCGGCGTAGCGGATGAAATCATCGGTGCCGGAATAGGCGCGCAGCAGCGGAAAGTTGCCGCGCCGGGCGGCCTGGTAGAGGGCGCGGAAATCGTCCGGGGTGCGCACCGGCACGCCGCCGGCCCCGCGTCGGCGCGGGTCTTGGCGCTCCGGGTGGAAGAAATTCTCCTGGGCGTCCTGGTCGGTGCCGAGCGAGATGACGTCTAAGACGCGCGCCTCGGCGATTTGCTCGATGCCGGCAAGGGTCGCTTCCATCGTGGGCAGGCCGAAGTGATGACGCAGGATGGGATAGGGAGACTTCCAGCGGATGCGCTCGACGGTGGTGGACGGATACGTTTCGGGGCCGGACCCCGAGCCTGCTTCGCCGCGCAGGAAGGCCAGCACGTCCTCGGTCATCTCGCTGCCGTCGAAGACGCGCTCGAAAAAGCCGAGGCGGGCGGCGCGTTCGGCCACCGGGGGCGTCCCGCCGAAGACGAAGCGCACGCCGCGCCCGTGCAGGTCCGAGGCCGCCTCGGCGAACTGACCGAGCAGCCGTTCGCCGGTTTCGGGCGTCAGGCGGTACGAGACGCCCACCAGTTCGGCCTGTTCGCGTTCGGCGGCGGCCAGCACTTCTGCGATCGGCACCGCCGGGCCGAGGAAGACCGTCCGCCAGCCGGCCTCTTCGGCCAGGCGCAGGAAGTTGGAGATGCCCGCCACGTGGACGCATTCGCCCAGCGCGGCGGCGACAACGGTTTTGGCCATCTTCGTCTCCTTTCTCAACCGATAAAAACGTCGAATCTGTCCTAAGGCTGTGTTGGCGGGGGAACTGCAATCAGTATATCATGCTGTGTTGCCGTTATTTGGGCCGTCTTTGCGCTTCAACTGTAACCGGCAGCATAACGTCCGTAAATGGGATGCCGCCGAGCCGCCAGATTGATCAGCAGGCTGAGCAATTGTCCGTAAGACAGGCCGGCGGCCTGGGCAGCCAGCACCAGGCTGGAGTCGAGGCTCAAGTCGGGATTGTGATTGACATCCACCACGTAAAAGACCCCCTCGCGGAAGCGCACGTCCAGGCGGACGTAGTCGCGGCAGTTGGCCGCCCGATAGGTCGAACAAGCGAGGGCCTGCAATTGCTGATATTCCTGAGCGGTCAGGCGGGCCGGAACGATCATCTTGATTTGTTTGGCAAGGGGGTTGTCTTTTTCGAACTTCGATTCGTAGGTACGGATGCGAGCCAGGGTATCTTCGATCGCCGAGAAATCGATTTCGGCGATCGGCAGCAGATGCAAAGTCTCGTTGCCGATCAAGGTGACGGTCAATTCGCGGCCGCGGATGAACTCTTCTACCAGGGCTGGCTGATCGAATCTGCGGGTCACGCTTTCGATTTGCTCCGTCAATCTTTCCGGCGTGCTGACGACTGCCTGCCGGTCGATCCCCAAACTTCCGTGTTCGCGAACCGGTTTGACAATGGCGGGAAAACAATGCCAGCCGTTGGTGGACAGGGTGTCATAGATGGCCCACGAGGGGAGCGGAATGCCTTGCTTGGTTAGCAGGACCTTGATGTCTCGTTTATCGGCAGTCAGGGCGTTCGAATCGGCGCCGGTAAAGGTGTAGCCATGCTGCTCAAGAGTGGCGGCCACCAGAGCCTCGCTGCCGCGCAGGCCGGGGATTTCTTCGCACCAGTTGAAGACGATATATCGGGTCGGGTCAAAAGGGGTCAGGAGGCTCTCTAAATCGGGGCGAGTGACGATGGCGACTCGCACGGGATGACCGATGTGTTCGAGTTCGGCGGCCGCCAGGTCGGCCAGGGCGCGCGCTTGCCGAATATCCTCTTCTGACCAAACAGGATCGATATTGTAGAGAAGCACAACGGGCAAGTCGGTGCGTAGACTCTCGAGGTGGATCGACGGGATCGTGTTCATCGCGGCGGAGTGTTTGATTAAGGCGCAGCGCCGCGGCTGTAGAGGAACCACATGCCGCCGAAATAGACCAGGAGCAGCAGCAAGGTGTCGATCTCCACGAAACCGAGGCGCCGTTCCAGCCGGGCCAGGTTGCCGATCAGCCCCATGCCGGTCATGATGAGGCCGAGCAAGCCGACCAGCACGAAGGCCGGGTCCACCGCGCTCAAGAAGCGGCCCTGCAGGTAGAATAGGTCGGTCAGCCCCAGGGCAGCCATGTTGAACAGGTTGCTGCCGAAGAGGTTGCCGATGGCCATGTCGTCGGCGCCGAATTTGGCGGCCGCGATGGTGGTGACCAGTTCGGGCAGCGAGGTGACCAGGGCGACCAGCGCCGTGCCGATGAAAGTCGTCCCCAGGCCGGTCAGGTCGGCGATGCGCACGCTGCTCGCGACCATCAGCGGGGTGATGATGATCAGCGCCGCAGCAGCCAGGCCAAAGCCGATGAGCGCTTTGCGCAGGCTGGGCAGTCCCGGCGGCAAATCCTGCTCTTCTGTTGGGGGAGAAACGCTCATGGGGTTGTACTGAATCAAACGAATCGAGGCCACATAGACCAGCAGGAGAGTCAGGCTGTCGGCGCCCACCCAGCCGATATGCAGGTCAAGATCGGCCAGGATGAAGAAGGCGGCCAAGCCGATCATGAACATGGCCAAACTTCCCGAAAGGGCGTGTTTGAAGGCCGCCTTGCGCAGCAAGCGGTGTTTGTAATGGACAAGATCGAGCACGGCCAACAGGAGCATGTTGAACATGTTGCTGCCCAACAGGTTGCCGGCGGCCAGGTTCGGTTCACCCTGATAGACGGCGCTGATGGTGGTCAGCACCTCGGGCAGGGAGGTCACGCCTGCCAACAGGAGCGTGCCGACGAACATCCCGCCTAGCCGGGTGCGGATGGCGATGACGTCGCCGTACTTGGCCAGTTGGGTGGCGGCGTAGACGATGACGGCCGATGTGACGATGAACTGCACCCAGACCATCGTCAGCCCTCCTGCGGCGGCAGCCCTTTGACCGTCGTCAGCGGCCAGGCGGCCAAGACGCCCGTATTCGGCCCGTCCAGGTCGCCGGTCACGCTTTCGGTCGCTTGCAGGCAGGCGTCCACCTGCGCCTGACTCTCGACGATCGCCAGCAGGGTGAGATGGCCCTCCTCTTCGTTGCCCTGGGCCTGGAAGAAGTAACGCATCGGAATCAGCCGCTTGAGACGCCGGTGGATGCCGGTGCTTTCGATAATGGTCGCCCCGCGGATGCCGGCTGCCTCCCAGGCTTGCAGGACGGCATCCAGTTGGTCGGGGTTATCCAGGACGAGCAAGACCATAAACATGGTTTCCTCCTTCTGCTCAGCGCAGGTACAGTGGATAGGCCAGGATGTACAGCAGCGAAGCCGCGGCGCAGGTGGCCAGCATGACCGGCAGTCCGCGCTTGTTCCAGAGTTTAGCGGTGATGGGGGTGTGCGTCTTTTCGGAAAGCGTGGCGACGACGATGTTGGCCGTCGAGCCGATAATGGTGCCGTTGCCGCCGAAGCCGGCCCCGAAGGCCAACGCCCACCACAGGGGAGCGGTCGGGATGCCGTCCGCGCCCAGGCCGAGGATGACCGGAATCATGGCAATCGTGATGGGGACGTTATCCACCACCGCCGAGAGTCCGGCCACGACCCAAATGATCAACACGCCGAACAGGGCGGGCGGCAACTGGTCGATGGTCTCGATCAGGCGGATGACGGAGGTCAGGGCGCCGGAGGCTTGCAATCCGCCGACCATTACGAACAGGGCAGCGAAGAAGAGCAACACGCTCCACTCGATGCGTTCTAGCATTTTCTTGACATCTGGCTTCACCCAGACGAGCGCCAGCGCCGCCGCGCTCAGGGCCACGAAGGCCGGGCTGATTTCCAGCAGGTGTTCAACGAAAAAGAACAGGATGGCCGCCCCCAGGACGATCAGCACCCGCCTGGCCGTCTGGCGGTCGTTGAGCGCCTCCGCCGGGTTCAATTGCATGATGGCTTTGATTTTCTTTGGCCGAACGGCCAGTTCGCGTCGGAAGAGAAAGCGCAACAGGAACAAAGCCACCACCCAGGCCGCCACCACAATGGGCATGGCGTAGAGGATGAAATCCAGGAACGAAAGCCCGGCGGCCGAGCCGATGAGCACGTTGGGCGGGTCGCCGACCAGGGTCGCCACGCCACCCGTGTCCGAGAGGATGGCCTCGGTCATCAACAACGGGGCCGGGTTGATGCCCAGGATCTCGCTGATGAGAATCGTGATCGGCGCAATCAACACCACGGTAGTGACGTTATCGAGGAACATCGAGACGAGCGTGGTCACCGTGCCGAGCAGGATGAGCAGGCGCACCGGCTTGCCCTTCGACATCCTGCCGGCCCAGACGGCCAGGTACTGGAAGAAGCCGGTCGGCTCCAGCAAGGAGACCAGAATCATCATGCCGAGCAGCAAGCCGAGGGTGTTGAAGTCGATCGCGGCGATGGCTTCGCTCTCGGAGTAGAAGCCGAGAATCCGGCCCAGGAGGACCATCAGCGCCGCGCCGGCCACGCCGACGATGGTGCGGTGGAGTTTCTCGGTGAAAATCAGCACCAGGCTGATGAGGAAGACGATGGCAGCGAGGAGGGCGGGGAGGTTCATTTTTTGTCTTTGGAAGACCATAGGGAAAGGACGGCCGCGCCGATGTCGACGCGCGAAACGACCCCGACCAGTTTGCCGGAGGCGTCTACAACCGGCAGGTCGTAGAGATTATCCTGGAGCATGCGCGCATAGGCGCGCAGCAGACCGCTGGTCTCTTCGATGGCCTGGATGGGTTTCATGAGCGTCGTTACCGGCTGGAGCAGCAACTGGCGGCTGGGACGGGTGGTCTCCACCGCGCCGAAATCGTGGACGAAATCCAGGTCCTGCACCAGGTGAACGAAGTCGGGCAGTTCCAGCGTGAGCAGGTCGCCCATGCGGATGACGCCGATCGGCTTGCCGCTTTCGTCCACCACCGGCAGGATGCCGACGTGCCGCTCGACGAAGACGGTCGCCGCCTCCAGAATCGTGGTCGTAGAGGGGACGGAAACAACGTTCGATTTCATGCAATCGCGGATCACCATGGAAACTCCTTTTACGGGTGCAGCCTTTGTCTGGCTGGGAAGGCCAGCGGGAAAATTGGTTTCTGTCTCCTCTTTGTGGCAAGAAAGGCCTGCGGGGTTATTTTATCTGATATTGGGGGCAAAATATCATCCAAACGGCAAAGTGCCGGAAAACAACAATCCCCTTTGGGGGGATTGTTGTTGTGTGACCGACCAGGGACTCGAACCCTGAACCAACTGATTAAGAGTCAGCTGCTCTGCCGTATTGAGCTAGTCGGCCTCGCGGACGGGGATTATACCCCAAAGAAGAGAGGTGTCAATAACAGGGCTAGAATAATTTCATTTGTTCCGGGGGTTCGAGCGGATCGGCGTCGAGCAGGGTTCTCCACAGGCGGCGGTCCAGGGTGGGCATGGCAGCCAGGCGGCGCAACTGGCGGTATTTGATCAGCCGCCAGCCCTGCTGCCAGAGGCGGGCCAGCAGCGGGTCGCGTTCGAGTTTGCGGACCAGCAGGCCGGCTCGTCCGCCGGGCAGGACCAGGATGCTGTTCTCCGGCGGATAGGGGTTGTTGCGTACCAGCCGGCAGGCAGCGGCCGAGGCGAGCAGGTAGAAGGCGTAGAGGACGCGGCCCTTTTCTTCCCAGGTGAGCAAGCGCGCTTCGGTTTTTGGCCGACGCGGCAGGTACCCCAAACGGGTGCCCAGTTGGGCGATCATCTCGCCCGCCTGTTCCAGGTCGCCCAGACGGGCAGCCGGAGCGTCTTCGGGGCGCAGTCGGTAGCGGCCCTCGCTTTCGATGGCGTAAGAGTCCAGAACGGCGCGGATCAGGGCCAGGGGCGGGGTCAGCAAGCCGGGCAGTTCGGCGTAAACGGCAGATTCGATGGCGGGCCTGTCCGCGCCGGGGTTTTGATTCAGGAAGTTGACGATCACCCGCTCGACCCGGTCGGGCAGGGGGTCATCGTTCTCCAGGTCGGGCAGGCCCCACAGCCCGGCCTCGGGATTCGGGCTTCCTCCGTGGTGGATGAAATTCGAGCCGTCCAGGGCGGTCAGGAGGATGGCCTGCGCCGCGGTCACGGGGTCTGCGCCCCAGGGCAAGAGGCCCTCTTCGGTCAGGGCGGCCAGGGCGGCGGCATGCAGGTGCAGGTAGGTGGCGGGTTCACCGCGCCGGCTCAGATAGGTGTGCATGGCCTGGCGGGCCAGATCGGGCAGGGAAGGTTCCGGCTCGGCGGTTCTCTCGGCTTGACGGCCCTCGCCGGTCTCATCGGGGGCGATGCCGCCGCTCGGTTTGCGGGCAAAGGGCCTGCGCCGCCAGAGCAGGAAGAGCGGATCGTAGGGCGTTCGCAGGGCGATGCCGCTCAGGCCGAGGCCGGCTGCGTCCGCTGCCAGGACCGCCGCGCTCAGATAAGAGGGTTCGGGTTCGGCGATGATGCCGAAGAACGGTGCGGAAAGAGGCAGGCAGGAGGTCAGGCTCTTGAGGGCGGCGTGGAGCGCCTCGGCGTGCCAGTTCCAATCGTACCGGCGGCGGCGCAGCACCATCTTGAACGGTGCAACCGCTTCGCGTCCCCACAGCCAGCCCGACCAGAGGGCCGAGAGCGTCCAGAAGGCCTGATTGGGGCGCGGCAGGGCGGTGATCACGGCGCTCACCTCCAGCCCTTTGAGATGGGGGGCCAGGTCGCGGGCGGGGCCTTCGAAGAGACAGAGTCCGCCGTCCGCCGGCGGTAGTTCAGGCCAGGTCGTCAGCGGGACGGGGTCCGTCTCACCGGCCCAGAGGTCCACGCCGGCCTCCAGGGCGCGCCAAACATTGTGTTCGAGGAAGCGGGGCGGGATGGTAAGTTGTTTGGGACGCGGCCGTTCGGTCGGGTAGGGCCAGAGGGCGCTGCTTTGGTCGCAGGCGGTCAGCAGCAGGGCGGTCAGACAGCGGCGGCGGAGAGGGGCGAGGGAGAGGCCTTCCCGTTTGTTGACGAGGGTCAGGAGGGCGTAGACGGCGCGCGGCGGGTAGATGCCCAGAGCCTCCTCGACGTAAGACCGGTCGGGGTCGTCGAGGGCGGCGACGCGCTCGAGGGCGCGCGCCCGGTGCAGACGCGAGGCTGCCGCGATCTGGAGCGCCCGTTGACGGTCGGTCTGATCCGCGTCGAACTCGCCGCCCTCGCCGCACGGACAGCGGTAAATGCGCCGGAGGGGCGCTTCGCCGCCGCGCTCCCAGACGAAGGCCTCGGCCGGGATGCTGCGGCGGCAGGAAACGCATTCGGTCAAGTAGAGGTCCTGGAGGTGGATCTCCATCCGTTCCTGGCCTTTGCGGGCGGCGGCCAGTTCGGCCAGGGCGGCTTGCAGTTCGGAGCGCGGCGGCGGGTCGGCGCTCATCTCGATCAGGAAGCGCGCCACCGGGTTGTTGACGGCTACCACCAGGCGCAGGCCGGCGCGGGCGGCTTGCACCGCCAGGCGAGGCGAGGCGCCGAAGGGGTCGAGCACCAGCCCGCCCGAGGTCAAGGGGTGGGAGGCCAGGAAGGCGCTCACGATTCCCTCGGGAACAGGCGGCAGGAAGCGCGCCAGCGGGCCGGGGTGCGGGGGGTCTTCGCCGGGCAGGTAGGCGAACGATTCCATACAATTTTAGTATAACGGTTCGTCCAGAAAAAACAATCCCTCGATTTGGCCTCGGCTCAGGGTTTCCAGCCGATGAAGAGGCTGTTGAGTCCCCATTGCGTCCAGAAGCGCTTGCGGCGTATCTGGCGGAAGCCGGCCGCCTGGAGCCGCTCGATGATTTCGGCGGCGGTCAGGTAATAATCTTCTTCGGCTTCCATGCCGCGCTCGTTGTCCATGTCGTGGTGGGTGCCGAAGAGACGGTCGTAGGCGGCGACGACGCGATGGACGAGGATTTCTGCCCAGGGGGCGCCCATCGTGACGAGGATGTTGCCGCCCGGTTTCAGGCAGCGGAACGCCTCCTGCAATTCGAGATTGCGTTGCGGGCGCGGGACGTGATTGAGGCTGGCGATGAAGGTGACGGTGTCGAAACTGGCGTCTTCGAAGGGGAAGCGGCCGGCGGGGTCGATGAGATGCGAGGCGTCCAGACCTTCGTAGGGATGAACGTCGATGCCGCGGCCTGCTCCTCCCAGGAAGCGTTCGACGAAGAGGTTGTGGCGGCCGCAGCCCACGTCCAGGCAACGGCCGCGCACCTCGGCGGCGCAGTAATCGAAGCGTTCGGTGCGCAGGGAAGACAGCCCCCAGCGGTCGTCCTCGAAGAGGGTCAGGGCGCGCAGGGGGAAGGTCAGGAAGTCGAGGATTTTTTGCGCCCGGCTGCGGCGCGGCAGGGGCAGGCGGCGGTTATCGTTCGTCATCTCGATTGTCCTCTGCCGGACGGCGGTGCAGCAGGCCCATCCGGATCGCCGAGAGTTGGCTGGCGATCAGGCCGATGAAGAGGCTGAGCAGGCCGGTGACGATGGCAAGCATCGAGCCGACGCTGATGCCGCGTCCCATCAGGAAGAACGGCGTCCCCCATAGCACGCCGAAGGCGATAAAAATCAGGGCCAACGGCAGGAAGATGCGGATCGGATTGAAGAGCATGGCGATGTTGATGATTTCGATCAGCGTGTCGATGGCGGTGGAGGTGTTGATCGTGCTTTTGCCGGCCCGCCGCTCGCGCACGGTGATGGGATGCTCGAGCACCAGATTGCGCTGGTTGATGAAGACCAGGGTGATCACGTCGCTGAAGGCCATGGTGTTGGGGCAAAGCGGCAGGTAAGCCTGGACCAGATCGGTGCGGTAGAGTTTGAAACCGGAGTTGAGATCGTGGATCGGCAGGGGCAGGAGCAGGCGCGTAAAGGCGCGGATGAGGCGCTTGCCGAATTCGCGGTAACGATTGGCGCTCTTCCAGGCGCCGCGGTTGCCGACCACCAGGTCGGCGTCTGTGTCTAGGGCGAACTTAAAGATGGTTTCGATATCGGCAGGGACGTGCTGACCGTCGCCGTCGATGGTGACGACGTGGGAGGTCTTGGCGCGGGCCAGACCGCTCTTGAGCGCTCCGCCGTAGCCGCGGTTGACTTTGTGGTGGATCACCTCGACGAATTTTTCGCCCCGCCGGGCATCCAGGATGGCGCGGCTGCCGTCTGTTGAACCATCGTTCACCAGGATCAAGCGCCAGCCGTTTTTGCGGCAGAAGGGGATCAATTCGGCCAGGAAGGCTTCGAGCGAGTCGGCTTCGTTGTAGACGGGGACGACGACGGTCAGGGAGGCAGGGGAGCGGATGGGCATGGAGAGACCTTAGCGGCGTTCCAGGAAGATAATCAGATTCTGCGGCTCGGCGTGGTGGCGGTATCTTTGTTGGATTTGGGCCAGGAGCGCCGGCCGGCCGGTGATGGCAGACCACTCTTCGACGGTCAGGAAGGCGTAGTCGTAGTCGCCGCTCAGGAGGTCGGCGGCGGTGTCGCTTTCGGGGGAGGACAGGCTGAACTGGCCCGCGCTTGCCCGGGCGTCGAAATAGAGGTTGAACATGCTGGCCAGTTCGTTTCTGTCGGCAGCCAGCATGGGGACCTGGAGGCGGTTGGCCTCCAGGACGTAGGCGCTGATGCCGCTGTCGACGTAGACGCGCAGACCGGGCTTCGGTTCGATATAAGGGGCAAATTGCGAAAAGGGATAGAAATCGAAGCGGGAGAGGGCTTGGTTCGGGCGCTCGATGAACAGGGTGCGGGCGTTGGCCAGGAGCGGCGAGACCAGCAGGCCGGAGAGACACATCAGCGGGATGATCGGGGCGTAAAGGTTGGGGCGTTTTGTCAGGAAGTGGGCGCCCAGCAGGAGGGTCAGGAGGAGCGGGTGGAAGAGGATCTCGAGGAACTGGGCGAAGTCGATCCCCGCCGCGTAGACCAGCGGCCGGATGGCAAAGCGGACGGCGACCGGCAGGGCCAGGGCAGCCGCCAGGAGGGCGATTTCCCGTATTTTTTTGGCTTTTTCGTCCGAGAGGGAAATCTCGAGGAATTGCGGCCCCAAAGCGGCCAGGATGGCGTAGGCCGGCAGGAAGTGGCGGCTCTCGAATCCCCAGATGTTGTTGGCGGTGAGGATGAGGAAGGTGAGGCCGCCGAGCGGCAACAGCCAGACCAAGCGGTAGGGCCGGGGCAGGCAGGCGGCTGCCCTCGATCCGCTCAACAGGTAGAGGAGAAAGGGAACGTAGAGGAAGCGCAAGGCAAAGCCGTTGTACCAGTTGGCCGTCTCGGCCGCGTAACGGGCCGCATCGAAGTGCTGCACATAGGAGCGGAATTCCCGAAATTCGGCCGGCCTCCAGCCGAAAAAAGGATCGTGAAGGAAGACGCCGCATAGGATTCCATAGACCGCAATCCCGATGGCCAGGCCGCCGAGCACGGGGATGGCGTTCTTCAGGAAGCGGTGGAGGTCGAAGCGATCTTCGGCGTCGAATCCCAGACCGGGGAGGAGCAGCGCGGTGATGAGGAGAGTCTCTTTCGTCCGCAGACTCAGGTAGAGGAGGACGCCCAGCAGGAGCAGAATCCCTCTTGCCTGGTGCTGACGTTGGCAGGAGAGCAGGTAGAGGGTCACGACCAATGAGGCCAGCAGCATGGCGGTCAGGTCGACGAAGGGTGTGCCGGCCCATTTGGCCAGGTCGGCCAGCGAAAAGAAGAGGCCGACGGCCAGCAGTCCGTGCAGGGGAGTGCTTTTCGGCGAACACAGCCGGGCGTTCAGGTAGACCGGCAAGGCGCTGCCGGCGACCAGGAAGGCCCAGTAGGCCTGAACGCCGGCCAGCGGCGTGCTGCCGGCGCGGACGAAGAGCCATTCGAGAAAGACGTGAAAATAGCGGTTGAGAATGAAGGGGTCTTTGGTGCCGGTCAGGCCGACGTTCAGGTACCAGAGCACATCTGAGGAAAGCGGCCCGCCGGGCGCCAGGTAGCGAAGCAAGAGGCCCAGCAGGAGCGTCCCGCCGGCGGCCAGCGCGAGTTCGATTTTGGTCAGACGCATGCAGGCTCCTTTGGACGAGAAACGCTCAGACTTTGCAGGCCAGCAGGATTTGCTGCGGCCCAAGCGCGCCTGCCGGGGAGGCCCCCTCGGGGAGCAGTGTCTGCCACTCGCCCTCCGGCAGCGGCGCGCGGACCTCGCGACGGCTGAAGTTAAGGGCGACGAAGACGGTCTGCGCCTCGGTGCGGCGCAGGTACGCCAGGACACCGGCCGGGGCCGAGAGCGGGACGAAGGCGCCGCGCCGCAGGGCGGGGTATTCGCGCCGCAGGGCGATCAGACGGCGGGTGAAGTTCAGCAGCGAAGCGGGATCGCTTTCCTGGGCGGCCACGTTGCGGCGGGGATAATCGGGATGGACTTTGAGCCAGGGCTGGGCTTGGCTGAAGCCGGCCTGGGGCGAGTCGTCCCATTGCATCGGGCCGCGGCAGCCGTCTCGCCCTTTGTAGATCGGCCAGTATTTCTGACCGGGCGGATCCAGAATCTCGTGCCGTTTGAGGGGCAGGTCGCGCAGGCCGATTTCCTCGCCGTAGTACAGGAAGGGTGTGCCGCGCAGGGTCAGCAGGAGGGTCAACGCGATGCGGGCCTGGGAGTCGTCTTCGCCGCGGCAATAGCGGCTGGCAGCGCGCGGCAGGTCGTGGTTGCTCAGCACGGTCGTCGGCCAGACGCCGGCTGCCTCGAAGATGCGCTCGCGGGCGAGGATTTTCTTCAGGATCCAGGCCGGGTTCCAGGGATAGAAGAGGGCGGCCGAGGTGAAGTCGAAACTGAAGGCGGCGTGCAGCTTGTCGGGGCCGCAGTAAGAGACGACTTTGTCGAGCGTTGCCAGATAGGTCTCGCCGACCGCGTAGCGTTCGGGGTAGGAGTCGAGCAGGGCGCGCAGTTCGTTCAGCAGGGGCATCATTTCCGGCTGGTCCATGTCGTAGATGTGGCGCTGGCGGTCGAAGCCGCGCAGGCCGAATTGGGGCGGGTTGTCGGGCAGATCGGGGTGTTTGAAGTAGGCGTTGAAGACGTCGAGGCGGAAGCCGTCCACGCCGCGTTCGAGCCAGAAGCGGAAGACATCCAATTGCGCCTGGCGGACGGCCGGGTTGCGCCAGTTGACGTCGGGCTGGGCGGGGGTGAAGAGGTGGAGGTAGTACTGGCCTGTCTGGGGGTCGTAGGTCCAGGTACGGCCGCCGAACGCGGCCTGCCAGTTGTTCGGCCGGTCGCGCCAGATGTACCAGTCGCGTTTGGGGCTGGTGCGGCTGGAGCGCGCTTCCTGGAACCAGGGATGCTGGTCGGAGGTGTGGTTCATGACCATGTCGAGGAGGATGCGCAGGCCGCGGCGGTGGGCTTCGGCCACCAGCCGGTCGAAGTCGGCCAGGGTGCCGAAGCGCGGGTCGACAGCGCAGTGGTCGCTGACGTCGTAGCCGAAGTCCTTGTCGGGGGTCGGATAGAACGGCGAGAGCCAGAGGGCGTCTACGCCGAGGCTGAGGAGATAGTCGAGTTTCTCGATGATGCCGGGCAAGTCGCCCAGGCCATCGCCGTTGCTGTCTTTGAAGGAGCGCGGATAGATCTGGTAGATGATTCCCTCGCGCCACCACTGAGATGATTCCATAGGGCCTCCAAATTGTCCTTTCAGTATGCTGACATTTTACATGAAGACCGGATAAAAGTGATACAATATTAACGCTTTAATTCCCCCCTAGGGTGAACAGTTTCCGTTGCGATGAATACCAGCCCTGAGAAGATCCTGCTCGTCGAATCCGATCCGGATATCAGCGACCTGATTGCCCGTCAGGCGTTGCAGCCGCTGGGATACCAGGTGCATACGGTGAGTGATGCCAACCAGGCCCTCCTGCAGGCGGCCCAGTTTGCGCCGGATCTGATCGTGGCCGATTTAAATCTGGCGGGTCTGAGCGGCAAGGATTTGTTGGTTGCTCTCGCTTCGCAGGGGCTGAACGTCCCGGTCATCGTGATTGCCGAAAAGGGCCAGGAGAATCATGTGATTCAGGCCTTCCGGTTGGGGGCGGCCGATTATCTGCTCTGGCCGGCGCGCGAGGCGGAGGTCGTCGCGGCGGTCGAGCGGACTCTCAAACAGGTCCGTGAACGGCGCGCCCGTCAACGCCTGGACAGCCAGTTGAAGGAGACCAATCAGGAACTGCAGCGGCGGGTGCGGGAACTGACGGCCCTGTTCGCGGTGGGGAAAGCGGTCGTTTCCATCACCGATCAGCGCCTCCTGTTCGAAAAGATCGTCGAGGGGATGGTCTATGTGGCCGAAGCCGATTATAGTTATCTCTTGCTGCGCGAGGAGGAGAAGAAGGTCTTCTTGTTGAGCGCCCATCGTCATCTGCCGGAGGGGTGGGCCAAGAAGGTTGGCCAGCCGCTGGACGACGGCATCAGCGCCCTGGTGGCCCTGTCGGGCGAGACGCTCGCCATCAACGGCGAGCCGCTCAAGCGTTTCAAAGTCAGCACGCTGGGGAAGGCGGCGGTGGTGGTGCCGATCAAGGTTCAGCAGGAGGTAATCGGCTTGTTGGTTGTCGTCCGCAAACAGGATCGGGCCTTCGAGCGCAGCACGCTGACCCTGCTGGAGGCGGTGGCGGATTACGCCTCGATTTCCCTGGTCAATGCCCGCCTGTTCCGCGCCCTGCAGGATGCCGCCAACCTGGCCCAGGCAGGCGAATCGCGCAAGCGCGAACAGTTGGCCGAGATTCGCCAGGAAGTGCGGTCTCAGTTGCAGCCGCTCCTCGAGCCGGTTGATTTGCTTTTGATGGGCAAGATGGGCATGTTGAACCAGCAGCAGCAAGAGGCTCTCAAGAACGTCAAAGCGGCTCTGGTGCGTGCCATGCAGGCCGTCACGACCGATTTGCCATCGCAGCCGGTGGGGCCGGTCCACAAGTGAATTTCCGACAGGTATTTCGATGCCCAAATCCGATTTGATTTTGCTCGCCCTCAGTGACCTGCAGATGCTGCAATTGTTCGAGCGGGCGCTGGTGGCTTCTTCCTACAAAGTCGCCATCGCGCGCGAGAAGACCGCCCTGGATAAGGTGTTGCAGGAATCCTCGCCTGCTCTGGTGATCCTGGAAGAGGAGTTTGCCGGCCAAGATGGTCTGACGGTCGCCGAAGATTTGCTGGATCGCTTCCCGACCATGCCGGTCGTGCTGTTCCTGAGTCACGAGACGGTTCCGGTTTTGCGCAAGGCTATCAGCATCGGGGTCAGCGACTGTCTGTGCGCTCCGCTGAGGATCGAGGACATCGGCCAGGCGGTCGAACGCAGCATCCGGCGGGCCGACCGCGTCGGCGATTGGACCCGGCGCGAGATCCGCCGGACGACGGCTTCGCTCCAGCACCGCGTCAAGGAATTGCAAAAATTCGAGACGATCGTCAATACCATCGAAGACGGCGTCATGATTTTGGACGAACGTCAGTGCATTTTGCTGATCAACCCGGTGGTGCGGCGGACCTTCGGGCTGTGGCAAGAAGAGGATTTGACCGGCCGGCCAGTGCTGGAGGTGATCGATCACCCCGATCTGCGCAGCCTGTTGACCTCGGATGGAAAAGGGATCGCGCCTCATCATGAAATCAACTTCGATGACGGCCGCTGTCTGAGCGCGCAATGCACGCCGATCCCCGGCGTGGGGCTGGCCATCACGATGCAGGATATTTCCTACCTGCGCCAGATCGATCGCCTGAAGAGCGAATTCATCAACACGGTCTCTCACGATTTGCGTTCGCCCCTGACGGCCATCCTGGGCTATGTGGACTTGCTGGAGCGGGTCGGGCCGCTCAACGACGCCCAGCGCGAATTCATTCAACGGGTACAGATCAGCGTCGAGAGCATCACCGGCCTGGTCAATGATTTGCTCGAATTGGGGCGCATCGAGGCAGGAGTGGATAGCCAGAAGGAGATGATCCGCCTGGATAGCCTGGTGCAGTTGACCGCCGAGACGTTAGAAGTCCAGATCAACGAGAAACGCCAGAAACTGACGCTGGAGATTCCGCCGGGGAAGCCGCTGGAATTGCGCGGCAACCCCATCCGGCTGCGTCAGATGCTGGATAATTTGCTGGGCAATGCCATCAAGTACACTCCTGAAGGCGGCGAAATCATCGTCGAACTGGAGGAGCAGGCCGAGCAGATCATCCTGCGGGTCACCGATACCGGGCCGGGGATTCCGCCCTCCGATCAGCCGCACATCTTCGAGAAGTTCTACCGCGCCAGCAACGTCCCCAAAGGCGTGGGCGGCTCGGGACTGGGACTGGCAATCGTCAAGTCGATCGTGGACAATCACCATGGCCGCATTTGGGTCGAGTCGATCTTGGGAAAAGGATCCACGTTTGTGGTGGTCCTGCCGATCTATCGGGATGAAAAATAAGCCGTTGGGGGAGTGGCCGAAGGCGCGCCGGGCGGGCGCGCTTTTTTATTTGACTGGATTGCCGGCTCCGGATGAAAACAGCCTCCGCTGGAGGGAGCCAGCGGAGGCGTTCGCCAAAGGAGGAGACAGTGATGAGCAAGTTTGGAGGTGTCCTATTCCCGTCTCCACGTATATCATAGCCCATCTGAGGGGGCCGGGATAGCGCAAAAAGTCATGCTTATTTCGTGATGTTATTCACAAACGGATTGCAAGAAGCCGCGCAGGAGATCGGCAATCTCTGCCGGCCGACGATAAGAATGCACCCGCAGACGAGGATCGGGGTTGCCGGTGATCGAACAGGCAAAGTAGATGTTCATGAGGGGCGGGATGAATCGGTCAGGTTGCCGAGCAGGCTCTGCGAGCGCGGCCGGGCCGAGAGGCGCAGGCCGTCCTGGAAGGCGCTGTAGGCCGAGTCCAGTTCGGTGGCGAAGGCCATCCAGTCCGAGACCAGCAGGGCCAGGCGGGGGGTTTTGTCGGGGAAGAAGAACGGCGAGAGGAAGAGGCCGAGGGCGGCGCGGCCGAGCGGCAGTTGGCGCAGTTCGAGGACGACGGCTGTCCGGCTGGCGAGCGGGCGCAGGATTTCGCGCCTCCAGCCGCGGATGCGATTGGCGGGGAAGAGTTTGTCCATCTCGGCGGTGTAGGTGCGGCGCAGGCGCCGGTAGGCAATCCGCAGGCGCAGGAAGGGAGTCACCAGCCGCAAGTGGTCGGGGAAGACCTGAACGTAGGCCGATTTGCGGATGGCGGCCAGGAAGAGGGCGCCGAAGACGGTCAGCGCGCCGATGCCGGCGACGATCCACAGGATCCAATCTGACACCCAGACGACCGGGAAGCGGGGGAAGTAGTAAGGGATGAAGGCCAGGCCGGCGGTCAGGATCAGCAGGGTCAGGCCGCAGGCCAGCACCGCCCGCCACCAGCGGTTCAAGAGGTACGTGTAGAGCAACAGCCGATGACGGTGAGCGGGGCGGGGCATCGGTCACTCCTCTTCGGGCGGCCGGGAGGGGACGGGCGTTTCGGGCAGGGTTCCGCCGGGGAGTTGGGCGCTCAGACGCCGGATGGAGCGTTCGAGGTGTTCGCCGCGCAGGCTGAAGGTGATGTCGCCGCGCGTCCGCTCGATGAGGCTGCGGGCCACGTCGGTCTGGCGGCGCAGGCCGTTGGTGATGGCGTCGGGGAAGTCCATCGTCACCAGGACGGAGAAGATGTCATCCATGTGGCCGAGCAGTTGCTCGACCTCGTCGGAGTAGCCGTGGCGCAGGATGTCGAGGCAGCGGCGGCGCAGTTCGCCGACGGCTTCTGCCAGGCCGTTGAGGTAGGTGGCGGGCGGCAGGTCCAGTTCGTCGAGGCTGGGGAGGGGCTGATGGCGGATCAGGGCGCAGGTGATGCTGGCTTCGGCGTACTCCTTGAGGGCGTCTTGCGTGTAGCCGGCATAGTAGAGGTCTGGGAAGTCGGCCAGTTCGGCGCGCAGGCAGGCGGCCAGGCGGTTGGCCTCCTCCAGGTGGGCCTGCATGAGGTCGTGTTCCTCGCGGTGGACGGCGCGGATGGCCAGGGCGCAGGCACGGGTCAGCAGGCGCGCCTGCGCCAGGGCCTTGTCACGGGCGGCGGTGCGGGCCTCAAAGGCCCGGCGAATCTGTTCGGAGATGGTGTCGAGTTTGTGCATGGATCATTTCTGGTCCGGCGCGGGCGGCGGTTCAGGCGGGGTGGGCGGGCGGAAGAGTTGATCGGCCAGACTCGATCCGCTGGGGAGGTGGATGGCGCCGAAGGTGCTTTCGTAACGGCCCACGTTTTCGGTCAGCGCCTGGAGGAGCAGTTTGGCGGCTACCGGCGACATGATGATGCGCGCTCCGACCACCGCTTTCTGATCGCCGGGCAGGATGCGGGCAAATTCGAGCACGAACTCGGCCGGGGCGTGGGCGATGCGGGCAATGTTGGCGTAGGTCGGCTGCAGGTCGGGCGGGACTTCGATGGGGAGAGGGGTGGGCCGGGGCGGGGGAAGCGCCATAGGGGTCTCGCTTTCGGGCTAGAAGGGAATGTTTTCTTCGTCGCCGGAGAGGGTTTCTTCGCCCATCGGGCCGGGCATGCCGGCTTCGCTCTCGCCGCGCGACGACAGGAAGCGCACCGTGCTGGCCGAGACCTCGAAGGAGGCGCGCGGCTGGCCGTCCTGGCCGGTCCAGACGCGCGGTCCGCCGGTGGCCTGGTCGGCGGTCAGGCGGCCTTCGACCAGGACTTTCGAGCCTTTCTTGAGGTATTGGTTGCAAGTCTCGGCCTGCCGGCCCCAGGCTGACACCCGGAACCAGATCGTTTCCTTGACCATTTCGCCGTTGTTGTTGGTGTACTGGCGGTTGGTGGCCACCGAGAACGAGGTTACGGCCTGACCGGAGGGCGTGTAGCGCATCTCGGGGTCGCGGCCTACGTTGCCGACGATGATGATGGTGTGATACATGGGAATCTCCTCTTTGCGGGGGTACCGACGCGTTTGCGGCGGTGAACTGGAACGAATCAATTTTACATCATTTCCCAGGCAATCAGGGGAATTTCCATCTCCTGGGGCGTCAGCCCGCCGTGGTGGCCGTAATATTTCTGGACGAACTTGTCCTTTTCGTACCACCAGACCGCCTGGCCGCGGTAGGGCAGGATGACCAGGTCGCCGGCGCGGGCGCGCAAGCGGTCGGAGACGCGCGGGCCAAACCAGCCTTCGGCGATCATCTCCGCTACGGCGCGGACCTCGGCCTGCCCTTCCAGGCGGGCGGCGAGGAAATCACGCGCCTCGGCGATCCGGCCGTCGCGGATGGGCAGGAAGAAATCGCGCGGCGCTCCGATGGGGACGATCGGCCGGCCGGCGCGGTCGGGGCGGATGAATTTCTCGACGCCGGCAAAACGCGGGTCGGTGTTGAGGTAGAGGGTCGTCTGCGGGTCGACCTCGGCCTGGCCGTGGTCGGCGGTGAGCAGGAACAGAGTCGGGCCGGCCGGGCGCAGGCCGGGCAGGAAGACGTGTTCCAGGGCCAGCAGGAAGTTCAGGATTTCGGCCTCGGTCTGGGGAGAGGCGGGGCCATAGTCGTGGCTGATGCTGTCAATCGAGGCGTAGTAGAGAAGGTAGTAGGCCGGCGCGGCCGGCCTCGCCAAGGCCTGGCTCAGGGTGACGAGGGCCTCGGGCAGGGTTTGGTAGCCCCAGGCAGCCGCGCCCCGGTAGAGGGCGTTCGAGTACGTCGAGGGGGTGTACTCGCGGGGCTGGAGAACGGTCGCCGAGAGGCCGCGTTCGGCCAGGGCGGGATAGACCGGCTCGAAGGGGAAAAGGACGGCCGGGTCGACGCCGGCAGCCAGGAGCGTGTCGCGTTCTTTCGTCCCGGCGAAGGAAAAGAGCAGAGGGGTGATGACCGCCTCCAGGTCGGGCTCGTAGATGTTCCACTCGAACAGCCCATGCTCGCCGACCGTCTGACCGGTGTGCAGCGTGGTGAGGTGGGCGCAGGTCGTCGAGGGGAATTGGGCGGTCAGTTTCTCGAGGCGCATTTCGTCAGCCCGACCGATCCGGCGCAGGAACGGGCCATCCTGGAATCTTTCGAAGAAGCGCCAGCCGAAGCCATCGATCAGGAAGAGGACGACGTTCTGGTAGCGGCCGGAGGTCAGCAGATCGGAGAGACGGCCGGGCAGCGAGGCAAAGCCGCCCAGATCGTAGCGGGGCCGGATGAAGGGAGAGTCCATGGGGCGATTTTCCTCGGTCGGATGGTATGGTTTGTTCGAGGTTTTCTGCCGGCGCGTCGGTCCGGTTGTGTTTCGACGGGCCGAATAACGAAAACCCGCTCTACAGCGGGTCTGGCTGGGAGGCACTCCCGTTTGGGCCCCTGCAGGGGCAAAGGTGGAGAGTGAGTGGCGAGGGTGGGACTTGAACCCACAACCAAGGGCTTATGAGTCCCCTGCTCCACCGTTGAGCTACCTCGCCGGGCGGCCTAGATATTACTATGGGGCGGGCTTTTTGTCAACGATTCGGGGGCGGTTGCCCAGGCTCGGAATCCTGCCTGCGCGAACGCGCCGCATGGATGCAAGACATACCCTATGGGGGAGAAATTGCGCCGCTCATCGGATTGAAATAGGTGTGAAGTCGTAGGATTTGTGATTGATTTGAGACTATTTTGTGATTGATTTGAGACTATAATAAATATTATAATAAGTCAAATAGACAATCGTTCCTCTCCGGGTCCTGTTTTTCGATGCCCGAGGGAACGTGTCCGTTTCTTTTTTTATACAGAAAGGAGGCATATGAAAGCAACAAAGCGTATCGTTCTTTCTGTGGTTATCATTCTGGTTGTCCTCTTCCAAATGGCGATGCCGGGGATCGCTTTCGCCGACGAGGGCGCCCCGCCTGAAACGCCGCCGACCGAAGAGGTGCTCGAGCCGGGCAGCGGCGAAGGCGAGGCGCCTTCTGTGCCGGAGGTGCTCGAACAGGCGCCGCCCGGAACGGAGATCGTGGTGCTGGACGAGACGGGCGACCCCGAACCCCTGGCCACTCAGCAGGCAGCCGAGATCATGGCCAACAGCGACCCGGTCTGGTGCCCGGCCGGCGAGACGCCCGCCACCGACAACGATCCCGGCACCCCCGGCAACCAGAACAACTGCACGCCCAACCAGGCGAACATCACCGACCTGATTGACTATCTCCAATCCAACTCCATTTCCGGCGCCGGGACGATCTACTTCCAGGAAGGCGTCTATGGGGGGCCAGAGCTTTCGATCTTTTTGTGGAACAGCGACCTGCCCCTCTTGACCAACCTGGGCCTGGAAGGCGGCTGGGACCTGACCAACAACGTCAAGGGAACGGACCCGACGACCTTCAACGTCCCGCTGAACGTGTACTGGGTGGAGGATGTCTCTCTGATCGACATTGTGATTGACCTGACGGGGTATGTCGATCCTGATCTTGATTTTGGCCTATTCGTCTACACGGAGCAAGGCACCATCACCCTGAACAATGTCGAGGCATCGAATAACGCTAATGGCTCAGGAGCGGCGCTTGTTACAATTGATAACCCCACGGGCGCTGGAGACGTGAACGTCATTAACAGCCGATTTAACTCGAATCAGTTGAATGGCCTGGTGGTGGGTGCCAACGGCGATGTGACGCTCGACCATGTGAGTGCTTCCGACAACGGAAATGTCGGCATCTATGCAGATACTTGCAACGGTGTAACCTGCATATCGGCCGGGGATGTCGAGGTCACGAACAGCGAGGCCTTTGGGAATGGCGGATTGGGCTTTTCGATTTGGGCCAACGGCGACATTGTTGTCGATTCTTCCAACGCCCATCACAACGGGGATAACGGCCTCTACGCCGACAACTGCATTGTGGATGGCGATCATTGTCTTGCTGCAGGCAACGTGGAACTATACCATAGCAGTTTCGATCACAATGCCGGCTTTGGCGCCTACGTGCTTTCGAAAGGCGACATCACTTTGTATGATATCTATGCCGGCTACAACGCTTATGACGGCCTGGCCTTGATCAATGGTTATGGCAACGGCTTGGTGTATCTAGAATCTGTCTTAGCCGAGCAAAACGATGATTCCGGCATCCTGGTGGTTTCGGGCGGGAATGTCGAATTCTACGACGTTGAAGCCTTCCAAAACTTTGGGCTGGGCGCTTGGCTCTCCCTGATGGCCGGAAACGGTTATTCGTATATTGAGTCCTCGGTGTTCGATGAAAATGGCTGGGTGGGATTGTACGTGCAGTCCCATGGAGACATCTCGCTGTGGGATGTGGGTGCCGCTGATAATGGAATTCACGGCGCCTATCTCCTGACCGATGGGGTTGGCGAGATTGATATCGTCTTGAGCGATTTTGTCGGGAATGGCCGGTATGGTCTGTACGCCCAGAGCATGGACGGCGATATCTCGCTCTCCTTTGTGAATGCTTCTTACAACGGCGTCAAGGGCGCTTACCTGGAGGCCACCTGCATGGGAAATATCTTTGTCCAAAACAGCACATTCGATGCGAATGGCGAGGTCGGCCTGTGGGCGGTCACCCAGCAGGGCAACATCCAACTCACGAACGTCGTAGAAGATGGGGATAGCGGCACCACCAACCTGGGCGCCTTCCTCAAGTCCTACGGCGGCGGCCTGATCACCGTGACCGGCAGCGTCTTCGCGGACAACGCCGGCTTTGGCCTGGAGATTGTCGGCACGAATGACGTCGCTGTGGACAACGTCACTGCTCAGGATAACGGCGACCACGGTGCGCTGATCCTCAGCGGCTGGACCTTTGGCTGCTTCGGCCCGCAGGGCATCAACGTGACCGTCACCGACGGCACCTACCAGAATAACGGCGGCTATGGCTTCTACGTGGCGCCCGGCCCGCTCGGGACGCTGACCCTGGCCGGCACGATCAACTTCGCTGCCAACACCGACGGCGACTATTACCTCGACCTCACCGACCCCTGCCTGCCGCCTCCGCATCCGCCCGAACCGCCGCAGCCCCCCGTCCCGCCCTTGCCCGTTCAGGTGGTCGAGGTGCCCGATACAGACGGCACGCCGGTGCAGATGGACTGCGTCAATTACAGCGCCACGATCCTGGTTCTGCCCAACGGCGACGAAGTGCGCTATACCTGCCCCGGCCGCGGCCTGTACCTCATCCAGCATCTCCAGGAAGAGCAATTGCCTGGCCGGCTGGCGACCGGTCCGCGCTTTGTGGCGGCGATTGACCTCAGCGTTGAACAGGATGGGGAGCCGCTCCTGGTTGAGGAGGAGGGCTACTTCGTGATCTCCTTCAAGATTCCGGAGGGAATGGAGAACGAGCAATTCTCGATCCTGTTCTGGGATCCGTCTGCCAACAACGGCGCCGGCGACTGGGTCGAGTTGCCGCCTGCGATGGCAGGAGGGCCGTTCCCGCTCCACCCCAACGCCCCCGAGGACGGCATGCTGATCCTGCGCGGCATGTATCGGGAAGACGGATACGTCAAGATCAAGGTCAACTTCACGGGCATCTTTGTCCTGGTGGCTCACTAATCTTACAATCTCCGCGGGGAACCTTCGAGGGACGGCCTGGCCGTCCCTCGAAGGCTGTTTGGGGAGGCGCCGCGCTTGTGATACAATCGCGTCGGCTGTGCAGACGGCCTCTCCGGGCAGTCGAAACGGCCTGGCAAACCCGCTTCACAAAGGCGCGGCAGGTCAACATCCTCCGCTCAGGAAGAAAAAATGAAAAAACTTTCCCGGCTCTTGTTCCTTTTGATTGCTTTCTCGCTCGTCCTCTCGGCTTGTGGAGGCGAGGCCGATTTGCCCCCCACGCCGATTCCGCCCACGGCCACCCCCGACCCGTGCTCGCCTGCCCTGCTGCCGGCCTCTGTGACGCCGGTCAACGCCCTGATGCGCGAGTTCGACGATGCCGCCCAACTGGCCGCCCAAACGCCGCGCGATCAACTGGTGCTGATCATTCCCAGTTTGCAGGAGATTCGCCGCCGGGCGGAAGATCAGGAAGTGCCGTATTGCCTGGCGACGCTCAAGGCGCTTCAGGTGACTCACATGAACACGGTCATCAACACCCTGATGGCCTTCCTCGGCGGGGCAGACGTGAACATCCTGGTGCAGGGCATCGCCCAGGCCCGCCTGCAGCGCGAGGATTACAACCGTGAACTGGCCCGCCTGACGGGCGTCACCTACGAACCGGCGGCCACCTCCACCCCCGCCGCGACCGGCACGACGCCTGTGGTTACCAACACCGGGGCCGCCCCCGTCAACCTGTACGCGGCTCCCACGGCAGATACTGCCCCGGTGGGCGTCCTCGAGGCCGGGCAGGCGGCGGTGGCCATCGGTCAGAGCGCCGACGGCCGCTGGATCCAAATCGTCTCGCCCGCCGACCCCGACCAATCCGTGTGGGTCCTGGCCGAGACCGTCACCCTGCTCGGCGGCGAGGGCCTGCCGATCGTGCCGTAGAGGCCCTTACCCTTGCATGACGGGAGACGCAGCGTTTCTGCCGCGTCTCCTGTTTTCGGTTAAAATCTTGCCGATGGAAGTTTCTGAGCACCTGAAGGGCATCTTGGCGACCTTACCGGCCAAGCCCGGCTGTTACTTGATGAAAGACGCCGGCGGGACGGTTCTCTACGTTGGCAAGGCGGTGCGCTTGCGCGAGCGCGTCCGCTCCTATTTCCACGCCGATCTCGGTCACGACAACAAGACCCGCCGCCTGGTGCGCGAGGTCGCCGACATCGAATGGATCGTGGTCGGCTCGGAACTCGAGGCGCTCATCCTCGAGATGAATCTCATCAAGAAATACCGCCCCAAGTACAACGTCCGCCTGAAGGACGACAAACGCTATCCCTACATCAAAATTCACTGGCAGGACGACTTTCCCACGGTGACGGTGACGCGCCTGATGCAAGACGACGGGGCGCGTTACTTCGGGCCGTACACGTCCGCCTGGGCGGTGCATCAGACGCTCGACGTGCTGCGGCGCGTCTTCCCGTATCTGACCTGCGACCGGACGATCACCGGCCAGGACGCCCGCGCCTGCCTGTACTACGACATCAAATTGTGCCTGGCCCCTTGCATTGGCGCCGTGAACCGCCAGCAATACCGTCAGATGATTGCCGATTTGCAGGACTTTCTCGATGGTCACGCCGAGCCTGTCTTGGGCCGCGTTCAGCGGGAAATGGAACAGGCCGCCGAACAACTCAACTTCGAACGCGCCGCCGCCCTGCGCGACAAAATCAAAGCCCTGCAGGCTGTCATCGAGCGCCAGAAAGTGGTCTTCCCTGCCGATTACAAAGATTCGGACGTGCTGGCCCTGGCGCGCGCCGACGACGAGGCCTGTGTGCAGGTCTTCTTCATCCGCGGCGGAAAACTGATCGGACGCGAATACTTCGTCCTCGAAGGGACGGAAGACGCCGCCGACGCCGAGGTGATGGCCCAGTTCGTCAAACAGTTCTACACCGAGGCGGCCAGCGTGCCCCAGCAGTTGCTCCTGCCCGAAGAAATCGAGGAGGCGCGCATCATCCAGGAATGGATGCGCTCGCGGCGCGGCGGCGAGAAGGTCGAGATTTTCGTCCCCCAGGACGGCCAGCCGCAGGAATTGGTCCGCATGGCCGCCGAGAATGCCGCCGAGACTCTGGCGGCCCTGCGCGCCCGCTGGCAGGCCGATACCCATCGTCAGGAACAGGCCCTGGCCGAGTTGCAGCAGGCCCTCGGTCTGGCGGCGCCGCCCAACCGCATCGAGTGCTACGACATCTCCAACACCCAGGGGACGGCTTCGGTCGGCTCGATGGTCGTGTTTACCCAGGGGGTGCCGAACAAACGACTCTACCGGCGCTTCAACATCGAAACGGTGCGCGGCCCGGACGATTTCGCCTCGATGGAGGAAGTCCTCGCCCGGCGCTTTCGGCGCTGGCAGGCCGCCGACCAGGCGGCTCTCCAGCCCGGGGCGCGGGTGGACGAATCCTTCGCCCAACTGCCCGATCTGCTGATCGTGGACGGCGGCAAAGGTCAACTGGGGCGGGCCGTGGCGGTCCTCGAACGGGTCGGCCTGCGCGGCCGGGTCCCTGTCGTCGGGCTGGCCAAGCAGGAGGAGGAGATTTTCTTCCCCGACCGATCGGCTCCCTTGCGCCTGCCGCGCCACTCGCAGGGCCTCTACCTGATCCAGCGCATCCGCGACGAGGCCCATCGCTTTGCCATCACCGCCCACCGGGCACGCCGCTCGAAGCAGGGCCTGGCCTCGACCCTCGATTCCATCCCCGGCATCGGCCCGGCCCGACGAAAGTCCCTCTTGAAACATTTCGGTTCTGTGGATAAGATTAGAGAAGCCACGTTGGAGGAATTGACCGCTGTGCCGGGCATCACCCTGGCCCTGGCCGAGACCATCAAGGCGAGCCTGGAATGAAAACCGTTTGGATTGTGGACGATGACGAGGAAATGATTCGCGCCGTGCAGTTGATGCTCAAACTGCTCCAGTGCGAGACGCGCTATTTCCTCGGGGCGCGGCCGGCAGCCCAGGCCATCCTGGCGGGCGAGATTCCCGACCTGCTGATCCTGGATATCAACATGCCCGAGGTCAGCGGGCTGGACATGCTCGAATTCCTGCGCCGCCGCCGCGAGACCCTCAACCTGCCCATCGTGATGCTCTCCACCGAAGCCGCCGATGTCCAGGTGGATCGAGCGCTGGCCATGGGGGCGGATGCCTACGTCACCAAACCGGTCAGCCTGGAGGAACTGGAGGCCGCCATGCGCAAGGCCCTCAAAGCGCGCGGCAAACGGTGAACTCTGTGGATAACACGTCCCCAAAGATTGAGGGACGGTTTGTGAGAGGTTATTTTTATGAAAGACAGGAAGAATCGGTTGGAGCGCAGCGCGCGCCAGCGCCGAATCTACAGCGCGGTGATCATCGTGTTATCGGTCTGCATGGTCCTCTCGATGATCTTACAGTTGATTGCCAAGTAAGCGGCAGGATTCCTGATATAATCGGCGGGCGCGGCGCAGCAGGCCGCGCTCATTGTCGCATTTCCTGAGAAAATCCGTGATAAGGATCGTATGCTCGAAAAACTTGCTGGAATCGAACGACGTTTCGATGAGATCGATCAAGCCCTGCTCGAAGTGGGCGGCGACTATCAGCGCGCCGCCGACCTGAACAAAGAGCGCACCGATCTGGAGCCGATTGTCAGGCGGGCGCGCGACTACCGCCGCTCGCTGGCCCGGCTGGAGGAGGCGCGTGCTCTCTTGGAGAGCGAATCCGACGCCGACCTGCGCGCCCTGGCCGAAGCCGAAATCGCCGACCTCGAGCCTCACCTGGCCGAACTGGAACGTGAACTGAAACAGATGCTCGTCCCCAAGGATCCGCGCGACGAGAAGAACGTTTTTGTCGAGATCCGCGCCGGCACCGGCGGAGACGAGGCCGCCATTTTCGCCGCCGACCTCTTCCGCATGTACAGCCGCTATGCCGACCGGCAGGGCTGGCAGATCGAAATCATCGATCAGAATACCATCGGCATCGGCGGGTTCAAGGAAATCATCTTTCAGGTCAAGGGCAAGGGCGCCTATTCCAAACTCAAGTACGAGTCGGGGGTGCATCGCGTCCAGCGCGTGCCGGTCACCGAGGCCTCGGGCCGCATTCACACCTCGACGGCCACCGTGGCCGTCCTGGCCGAGGTGGACGAGGTCGAGATCGAGATTCCCGAGTCCGACATCGTTATCGAAGTCTTTAAATCTTCTGGGGCCGGCGGGCAAAACGTTCAGAAGAACGCCACCGCCGTGCGCGTCTATCACAAGCCGACCGGCATGGTCGTGGCCTGTCAGGATGAACGTTCGCAGTTGCAGAACAAACTGCGCGCCCTGGCGGTGCTGCGCGCCCGTTTGTACGAGATAGAAGAGGAAAAGCGCCGCTCGGCCGAAGAAGCCGACCGCCGCGCCCAGGTCGGGACCGGCGAACGGTCCGAAAAGATCCGCACCTACAACTACCCGCAGAACCGCGTCACCGACCACCGCATCAATCTGTCGATCTTCAATTTGCCGGCGGTGATGGACGGCGATATTGAGCCTTTCATCGAGGAACTCTCCACCCGCGACGAGGCCCAACGGCTGGCAGCCTCTGGCTTTGAGGAGGACGAGTAAGCCTCGGCGATTCCGATAGCCGCCTAAGAAATGACAAAACATTCTGCGGCTGGACAAATCGCTTTCGTTATGGCAAAATCGCCGAAGAGTGGTTATCTCTAGCCTGTGAGGAGAATCTAGATGAGCAGACGATTGATCAAGGCTCGCCGCCGCAAGCAGCGACTCATGTCGTGGTTGTGGCCCGTTCTGTTGATGACGATCGGCGCCGTGCTGGTTGCCCTGGCGCTCATCCTGCCGCTGGCGCGGGTGGGCAACTACGAGCCGCGCACCTTTGGCGCGCCGGTCAACGGGACCTCGGTGGGGCAGCCCGACGCCCCGGTGCGGGTGGACGTTTGGGAGGATTTCCAATGCCCGGCTTGCGCGGAGTATTCGGAGCGCATCGAGACGCGCCTCATCGCCGATTATGTCGAGACCGGCAAGGTGCTCTACACGTATCATTTCTTCCCCTTCCTGGATGGGGCCGATTACCCGGCCGAGGGTCAGGGCGGCCGTCTGCATTACATTTCCAGCGTCAACGGCGCGGGCGAATCGGATCAGGCCTCCAACGCGGCGATGTGCGCCGCCGAACAGGGCCGTTTCTGGGATTATCACGACACGCTCTACCGAAACTGGAACGGCGAGAACCGCGGCGCCTTTGCAGATGCGCGCTTGATTCTCTTCGCCGAGAATATCGGCCTGGATATGAATGCTTTCCGGCAATGCTTTGCCGAGAACCGCTACGAGGAGTTCATCCAGGCCGATTTCGTGGCCGGCATCGAGCGGGCGATTCCCGGCACGCCGACCGTCTTCGTCAACGATGTGCGCGTCTCTACCAGTTATGAGGCCATCGCGGCGGCGATCGAGGCCGCGCTGGCCAGACCGTGAGTAGACTTGCCGGAAAGGCCCGGTCTTTCGAGAGGCCGGGCTTTTTTGTGCCTGAGGTCTTGATATAATTACCGCGATGGCCGCCCTCGCTACCCCCGTTCTCACCCGAACGCCGCAACTGCGTCCCCTCAACATCCTGAGCGACCTGCCGGCGGTGGCCGATTTGATCGAGACCTGTTTTGCCGCCACCCTCGACAGTGATGGTCAGCGGTACGTCCAGCAGATGCGCAAGGCGGGCAGCGACAATGTCTTCCTGCGCTGGGCGACGACGGCTGTCGAGACCGTCTCGATGCCGCTCTCCGGTTATGTCTGGGAAGAGGAGGGGCAGATCATCGGCAATGTCAGCCTTATCCCCTATCGGGGCGGCGGCAGGCGCATTTACTTGATTGCCAATGTGGCCGTCCGGCCCGATTATCGGCGACGGGGCATCGGCCGGACGCTGACGGTCGCCGCCATCCAGCATGCCCGTCAGCGGCGCGCCGAGGAGATCTGGCTGCACGTCCGCGATGACAATCCGGGGGCGATCGCCCTCTACCTTGGCCTGGGTTTCCGCGAACGCGCCCGCCGCACGTCCTGGCAGGCCGCCCCCGACCGCGGCGCCTGTCTCGACGGCCTGGGCATGTCGGTCGGCCCGCGCCTGCCACGCGACTGGAACGAACAGCAGGTCTGGCTACAACGCGCCTATCCTGATTCTCTGACCTGGTACCAATCCATGCCCTGGATCTCACTGCGCCCCGGTCTGTTGCCCTCCTTCTATCGCATGTTCCTCGACTTCGAGACCCGCCACTGGACGGTCCATGCGGACAGTCGTCTGCTGGCGGCGCTCACCTGGCAGGCCGGAGCGGGCAACACCGACCGCCTCTGGCTGGCGGCTCCCCCGCAGGGCAGCGAACGCGCTGTGACGGCGCTGTTGCTCTATGCCCGCCGTCAACTGGCCTGGCGGCAGAAATTGCTGCTCGATTATCCCGGCGGCGAGTACGCGGCCGCGATCGAGGCCGCCGGCTTCCGGGCGCAGCGTACCCTGTTGTGGATGGAACTAGATGAAACTTCTGCTCCCGAATCCCGTAGGTAGTGATAGGAGGTTCCTATGAGACTGATTCTGCGTTGGGCTATCAATGCGGCGGCTCTGTATGCTGCCGTGGCGTTGTTGCCCCGCCACATCCTTTACCACGGCAACTGGATCGATATCCTCTGGCTGGCGCTGATCTTTGGCCTGGTCAATGCTGTCCTCAAGCCGCCGGCCAAGGCGCTCTCCTGCCTGCTGATCATCCTGACCCTCGGCCTGTTCACGCTGGTCATCAACGCCCTGCTCTTTGCGCTGACCGGCTGGATCGGAGCGCAGTTCGGCATCGGCTTCGAACTGGCCGCTCCCTGGTTCTGGAGCGCTTTCCTGGGATCGTTGGTGACCACGGCGGTCAGCGTCTTGCTCAGTTTTTTCCTGAAGAGCGAATTGAAGGGCCGCCGCCACAAGAAGTAAATCCCCGCTCCGACCTCCTGCGGCGCGTCACCCGGCGCGCCGCTTTGATTCACGCGCTTCTCAACCCGGGCAGTCCCCCTGCCGGAGCAGCGGCCCGAACGGCGCGCAGAATGGCCTGCGCCAGCACTTCGGCCGCGTAGGCCCCCACGGTGCTGACGTCGGCCCGGCGGCCCCCGGTGGCCAGGGCGAAGATCGTGTCTCCGTCCAGCAGGGTGTGCGCCGGGCGGATGGCGCGTGCCAGGCCGTCGTGGGCCATTTGGGCCATTTTGGTTGCCTCGGCCTTGTCGAAGTGCACGTTGGCGGCCACGACGCCGATGACCGTGTTGCGCCCGCCGGCCAGACGCATGACGCCGCGCCCGGCGGGCGTGTTCATCACCCGCAGCGTGTCGGCAAAGGGGCCGTCGCCGCCCAGGGTCAGCGGTCCAACCTTGACCGGCCGCGCCCCGGCGACGATTTGTCCTGTCGCCGGATCGAGGACATCGCCGAAGGCATTGACGGCCACAATGGCCCCCACGATCACGCCGCCCCGCAGACGCAGGCTGGCCGTCCCCAGCCCCGATTTCATCGCCCCCGCTCGCCCGAAGATTTTACCCACCGAGGCGCCGCTCCCCGCCCCGACGTTCCCCTCGGCGACCGGGCCGCCCCGGGCGGCGCAGGCTGCCGCGTAGCCCAGGGCAGCATCGGGACGCGTGTCGGCCCGCCCGAGGTCCAGGTCGTACAGGATGGCGGCCGGCACAATCGGGACGCGTCCGGCCGGGGTGGGGAAGCCGATTCCGTGTTCTTCGAGGAAGCGCATGACGCCGGCCGCGGCGTCCAGACCGAAGGCGGATCCGCCGGCCAGCAGCACGGCGTGGACTTTTTCGACCCGGTTGTACGGTTCGAGCAGGTCGGTCTCGCGCGTGCCGGGGGCGCCGCCGCGCACCTCGACGCCGCCGACTGCCCCGCGGCGGCAGAGGACGACGGTGCAGCCCGTCAGCGCCTGTTCATCCTCGGCCTGACCGACCTCGATGCCCGGCACGTCGGTGATGGCATTGGCCCATTTCATTTCAGTTTGCGGATGAGCGCCAGGAATTCCTCCCACTCTTCCTGGAAGAAGTGCATGGTGACGTTGTTCAGTTCCAGGTGATAGGTGGTCTCGCCGTCGGGTTCGTCGGCCTTCCAGATCATGTAGTTTTCGGTCTCGGCGAGGGTCTCGGTGACGGGTTCGTTTGGGTTCATAGGGCCTCCTTTGGACTTGACTTCATTCGCAATTCTCTTGACTGCCCAGGCGCCGGGCAGATTTTGAATTTGCCAAGGGCCTTTCTCGGCGAATTGGGGGAGAGCCTTGGCGTTTGGTGCGTTTTGACGGTGATTGCAGAAAGAGTCTGCTATTTCATTATACAGACTTCTTTGCCTGCGCACCTTAAAATGAGCGCCCTGGCCGGGTGCCTCTGCGAGATGTCGCTTGGCAGAACCGGTCGGTCTTGGCAAAGCGGCTCTGGTTATTTTTCTGCTTTGGAGGAAACGGAATCGGGCCTGGCAGCCGCCCGGCGCCGCCGGAACCACCGCCGGAGACGTTTCCACAGAGGGGGCGGGGACGGCGGCGGCAGGTCATCCTCCGGCGGCCAGGGGTCGCGGTCGAGCATCTTGCGGACGATGTACGTGCCGATCAGTTGGAAGGTCGCCAGGATCGGCGCGGCCAGAATGACGCCGATCACGCCGAACAGGTTGGCGGCGATCAGGGCGGCGATCAACACGAAGGCCGGGTGGACTCGCAGGGCGGAGGCCATGACGCGCGGGTTGATCAGGTTGTTGAAAATCTGGTCGATGAAAATAGCAATCGCAATGACCAGGGCGGTGAAGCCCAGCGGACTGAGGCCGAAGAGGTTGGTCGGCTGGAGGTAAGTGACCAGGCCCAGCACCACCCAGTTGATGGCCGGGCCGATGTAGGGCAGGAAGTTGGCAAAACCGGTGATCAGGGCCAGCACGATCGCATAACGCACACCGAGCAGGCTCAGCACGACCGCATAGACGGCCGAGGTCAGCAGGAAGATGATGATCTGGCCGCGCAGGAAGGCGTTCCAGATGAGATTCAACTTCTGGCCCATGCGGCGGGCATCTTCGGCATAGAGGGGAATGTCGATCTGGATGATGTGCTCGCGCAGTCCGCCGCTTTCGAGCAGGAAGAAGTAAGAAACGACCAGGATGAAGATCAGCCAGCCGACCGTCGCGGCGGCGCTGCCGGCGATTCTGCCGACCATGTTGCCCAGGCTGCCCAGGGCGGGTTCGATGTAGCCAAGCACTTGTTCGCCGATCATTCCCCAGTCGATGTTCGAAAAATCGAGGCTGAACGGCCCGATCACGTACACTTGGTCCGACAGATTCTCGATGAAGACCGGAATCTCGTCGATATTGTTTTGAATGAAGCGGATCAGATTCTGGACTTGTTGGACCAATCCTACACCCCCCAGCGTCAATAACGTCCCCAGGATGGCAGCGATGACGAGGTAGATGAGATTGACCCAAGTTTTCCAGGAGAGGCGAGTCTTGGTGGTCAGGAAGGAGGCCAGGGGATGCAGCAAGTAAGCGATGACAAAGGCCATCAGGATCGGCGCGATCAGATTCTGGAAGCGAATCACCAGCGCGCCCAGGATGACCACGATGACCAGCGCCACCACCAGTTTGGTGAGGATGTTCCAACGCGGGGAGGAGGGGGATCCGGTTTCGGTTGTCATGGGTCCTTGCGCTGATTCTAGCCGCAATGGGGCAATTTTACAACGTTGCGGCGCCGTTTATAATTACAACCATGCGCGCTTCTGCTCGGTCTTTCCTTGTCCGCCTGGCGGGGGCGGTCTGCCTGGCGGCCTTGATCTTGGCCACGCCGCTTTCGGGCGCGGCCGGCCCTCAGACGCAGGCTTATCGGGTCATCGTGCATCCCGATGGGCGGCTGTACGTCGGAGACCTGGTCAGTTTCGAGGTTCTGCTGCCGGAGGGGACGACTACTCCGGACGAGGGCGTGGAGGTGATCTTCGAGGGACGCGTCCTCGCCCGGGCCGGTTTTGCGCCGCACGGCGTCGCAGGCCGGATGCAGGCCACGTTCTGGTGGGTGTGGGATACCCGCCTGCTGACTCCCGGCCTCTACACGCTGACTTTCCGCCTCGGCGGCGAAGAGTGGCAGCAGATCATCCGCCTCCATCCGGCGAACCAGGCGCCGCCGCCCGAACCGTTCGCTCACTGGGAGTACGCGACCACGGCCTGCTGCACGATCTATTACATTACCGGCACAGCCGCCGAGCGGGATCTGTCTGCCCTGATGACCCTGGTGGACGAGCAGGCTGCCCAAGTGGAGGCCGCCCTGCAGGCCGAGTTCGAGCAGAGTGTGACGGTGGTCTTTCTGCCGCGCACGCTTGGACAGGGCGGCTTCGCCACCGATGACATCTACGTTTCCTATCTCGATCGCAATTATGCCGGCGCCTCGACCGAGCAAGTCGTCCAGCATGAACTGGTGCATGTGCTGGATCTGCGGCGCGGCGACTGGCTCCGGCCTGCTCTCCTGATCGAGGGACTGGCCGTCTATCTCAGCGGCGGGCATTACAAGGAAGAGGCGCTTGCCCCGCGGGCGGCCGCCTTGCTCGATCTGGGCTGGTATATCCCCTTGCCGCGGCTTGCCGAGGATTTCTATCACCAACAGCACGAGATCGGCTACCTGGAAGCGGGGGCGCTGGTGCAGTATCTGGTCGAGACGTATGGGTGGCAGGCTTTCGACGATTTCTACCGCGATGTTCCCACCTCTCAGGCGGGCGGTCAGACCGCGGCGCTGGAGGCGGCGCTGGGCGAACACTTTGGCCTCGATTGGACCGGCCTGGAACAGAACTTTCTGGTCTGGCTGGGCGCGCAGGAGGTCAGCGAGGCGGCGCGGACCGATTTGCGCCTGACGGTCGAACTGTACGATGCCATCCGCCGCTACCAGCGTCTGTTCGATCCGTCGGCCTACTTTCTGACCGCCTGGCTGCCGGATGGGGCAGCAATGCGCGAACGCGGCATCGTCGCCGATTACCTGCGCCGCCCGAGCGGCTGGCAGAACGAGGTGATCGAGTCTCTGCTGGTGGACGCCGACCGCTCGCTGCGGGCCGGGGATTTCCTGCGCGCCCAGCGGCGCATCGAGTTGGTCAACTGGCTGCTCGATCTGCTCGATTAAGCGCGAACAGGGATGGCCGCCTGGCCATCCCTGTCAGGCTGGCGAAGATCAGGATTTCTTACGGGCAGGCACCGGCCGGAAACAGGAAGGGAACCGTGGCGCACCAGAAGGACTCGGGGGCGAAGTAGAGATAAACGCTGAAGGCGCACAGGCACAGCAGCACAATCCCGCCGATGATCAACAGGATGGTCTTGTTCGAACTCTTGGCCGGGGCGGCAGCAGCCGGGACCTGACCGGAGTAGGCCGGCGCCGGCGGGGGAGCCGCGACGGGCGCGGGGGCGGGCGGCGGAGCGGCCGCCACTGCCGCTTTGGCTGCCTTTCTCGAAGCGATCATCGTCGCGTTCGGGTCGCTGGCGGCTTCGAACATCAGGACGATGTTTTCGCCCAGCGAGATGAGATCGCCCGGCCGCAGGGTGTACGGCCCGCTCAGGCGCTGCCCGCTGATGAATGTGCCGTTGGTCGAACCCAAGTCCTCGATGATGTATTCGGTTCCTCGCAGAGTCAGTTTGGCGTGCCTGCGGGAGACTTCGGCATCGTTGATGGCAATCGCGTTGGTGGTGTCGCGGCCGATGGTCAGTTCGGCCTGCTCCAGCGGATAAATCTTGCCGGCATTGGGGCCTGAGCGCATGACGAGTTGGTATTGAGCCATAGGTTCCTCCTGGATGAAACCTTACAAATTTGTTAATAGTTTACCGAGTTTGACCGAAAAAGTCAAATGCAATGGCGGTTTTGTCGGATGACCGTCATTCGTCCTCTTCGAAAACCCGCCGGTAGAGGTCCGATTCGAGCAGGTTGTGTGGGTCGCAGCGCTTCTTGAGGGCTTTGAATTTGGCCATGGCTTCCTGGCCGAGGAAGTGGCGGGCGGTTTGGGGGGTGGTTTCGCTGTTCTTGGCAAAGTAGAACCGGCCGCCGGCCTCCAGGACGATGCGGTCGAAATCCTGAAGCAGTTGCGCCAGGCGCGCCCGCTTGCGGTCGGTGACTTTGAAATCCAGGGCCAGCGAGAAACCGTCCACGGCGTGAGAGAGCAGGAACTCATCCGGGCGGTGACGCTTGGTCACGCCCAGGTAGGAGGGCAGGCCGCGGCGGTGGGAAAGGGTCAGCATTTCGGTCCAGGCGTCGCGGGCGGTTTCTTTGGGGAGAAACGATTGGTACTGAATCAAGCCATTTCGACCATAGGCCAGTTCCCAGTCGGGGATGTAGTCGAGCAGGAAATGGAAAGCGGCGTGGGTTTGGCGGTAGGAGCGGGCGGTCAGGCCGAGCAGGTATTTGGCCGTATTGACCGCCCGGGTGCCGGGGTTGTTCATAAAGGGCGCCATGAAATAGTGCAGCAGCGATTTGGGTACCAGGCCGAAGAAGGTGGACGGGAGGGTTTGATATTCCACCCGCAGGCTGTGTTGCGGACGGGGGTCTTGCTCCTCGGTCAGGTAGTCGGCGGTGTGGATCTGGCCGCGTCCCAGGCCGGCCCGGCGGGCGGTGGCGTCCAGCCAGCCGACGATGTAATCGTGGGCCGGCGCGCCTGCTTCCAGGGCGTTCAGGTGGGCAGCCAGGTTCGGGACGTTCCAAGCGCGCACCTGCAGCAGGCCAGAGCGAATCTTTTTCATTTGCAGGGTGATGGTCGTGAAGACGCCCAGCATGCCCAGGCCGCCGATGGCGGCGTAGAAGAGGTCGCGGTTTTTCTTGGGGCCGCAGAGGATTTCCAGACCGGTGGGCAGCAGGAGGGTAAACTCGAGGACGTGTTCGCCGAGGGTGCCCATGCGGAAATTGTTCTTGCCGTGGATGTTCATGGCCAGGCAGCCGCCCAGGGTGGTGGTCATCGTCCCCGAGACGACCGGCGGCCACCAGCCATCGGGCAGGATGTGCTGCCATAACTGCTGGATGGTGACGCCCGGTTCGAGGCGGACGACGCCGGTCTCCGGATTCCAGTCGAGGATGCGGTTCATGCGGCGCAGGTCGATCACGATGCCGCCGCCGTTGAGGGCCGCGTCGTTGTAACTTTTGCCGGCCCCGCGCAGGCCGACGGTCAATCCCTGTCTCCGGGCCGTTTTGAAGATTTGTTCGATTTCTTCGACCGAGACGGGTTGGTATGTATACCCTGGCGCGTAGAGCGAGCGCCCAAAATTGCTTAAGCGGAGCAGCGTTTGGAGGGGGGGCAAAGTGTCCATAGGTTATGCCAGGAAACGCAGGCGGCGGAAGAGGAACGAAGGGATCAGCCGGATGATCAGCATGATGAGGCCCCAGCGGGCGGGTGTGTAGAGGAATTGTTTTCGGCGGCGGAGGGCTTTGCAGATGTCGGCGGCGGCCTGCTCGGGGGAGATGACCATGAAGGGACGCTGAGCCTGCTTGAGCATGTCGGTCTGGACGAAGCCGGGCTTGACGGTCAACACATGGACGCCGTAGCGGCTGAGGCGGTTGCGCAGGGCTTCCAGGTAGCAGGTCAGGGCGGCTTTGGAGGCAGTGTAGGCCGGATTGCCGGCCCGGCCGCGGTCGCCGGCGACGGACGAAATGCCGACGATTTGTCCGCTTCTCAATTGTTGAAAGAGGGCCGCTACGCGATCCAGCCAGGCCAGCGCGCCGATGAAATTGACCTCGGTCATCAGCCGGTCGTTCTCGAAATCGTAGGCGGCGGGGAGGTTGACCCCGGCGTTGTAAACGACCAGGTCCAGGCTGCCCAAGTCGGCCAGGATGCGCTGCAAGAGGGCCGGAACTGCCGCGTACTCGCGCACATCGTGGACGTAGAAGACGGCCCGCGATTCGCCCGAGGCGGCGTTGATCTCTTTGCACAGAGTTTCCAACATGTCTTGACGGCGGGCCAGCAAGGCCAGGGCATAGCCTTCGCGGGCCAATTGACGGGCCAGGGCCGCGCCGATCCCGCTCGAGGCGCCGATCACCAGCGCCCGCCGACGGGGCTTGAGAGGCGTGCTGCGCGGCGGTAGGGAAAGCGCATTCTTGGGCATGACTCCTCCTCAAAGATGATCCCGTCTATTATACCCGCAGGCGACTGCTCGCGGCCGTCAGCGGGAGGGGCATTAAATTCCCATTTTCTTTTACCTGATAAAGCGGTAAGATTAAACAAAATCGGTATCGGTGCGTTTGTCGTTGAGGAGAACCATTGAAAGCGAAACAGTCTCTTCCCCCTTCTGTCCTGCGTAAACTCGAGCAAAACGACCTTTTGGAGGCTGAAAGAGAATACCTGTTCGAGTTCGTGAGGATCATCGGGGAAATCCTGGAAGAGTGCAACGGCGTCCCGCAGCGAGATATTCTCTACCGGCGCCTGGTGGATGGACTGTCGGACAACAACCGTCTGCGGAGTTTTTTCAGACAGCCTGCCGCCGAACTGGATGCTCTCAAGCGGATTTCGTTCAACCTGACCGCCAGCCTGGACCTTTCGGTGGTGTTGAAAGGGGTGGTGAGAGAGGCGCTTCGGCTGGTCAAGAATGCTGCCAATGTGAACATTTTCCTTTATTTGGATGGACGTCTGACGTTTGGGGCGGCGCTCAATTCGAAAGGCGACAACGATAGGCCGTTTGCCGAGCCGCGTTCAGAGGGCCTCACCTATACCGTCGCCCGCCAGAAGGAGATGATCCTGGTCGAGGATATACGCACGCATCCCCTCTTTCGCGATGCTCCTCCCGATTGGCAAGGGTCCATTGTGGGGCTGCCGCTCATGGTGGGCCAGCGGGTGGTGGGCGTGATGAATCTGTCGCGCACGGTGACGGGTCCGTTTTCTCCCTCGGAAATTCGTCTGTTGACTCTCCTGGCCGACCAGGCCGCGATCGCAATCGTCAATGCCCGCCTGCATCAGGCGGTCAGCCATCAGGCCCGCCAGGACCCCCTCACCGGCCTGCCCAACCGCCGTGGCCTGGATGAGCGGCTGGAGGCCGAGATCGTCCAGGCGGCTCGCATAGGCGGCGTATTCAGCGTGATGATGCTCGATATGGACGGCTTCAAACAGGTCAATGATACCTGGGGCCATGAGGCTGGCGATGAGATTCTGCGTCAGGTGGCGAGCGCGCTGCTCGGCTGGGTCCGTTCGAGCGATTTTTTGGCCCGCTATGGCGGCGATGAGATGACTCTCCTCCTGCCCGGCACCGATCTGCCTCAAGCGCAGGTGGTGGCGCACAAAATTCAAGAGCACATGCAGGCCCTTCAGTTGTCTCTGCCGCAGGGCAAGACGGTCACGCTCGGTCTTTCGGGGGGCATTGCCCTCTATCCCCGTCACGGCGAGACGGCTGCTGCCCTGCTGCGCGCCGCTGACGAAGCCCTCTATCGCGCCAAGCGCGCCGGTCGCGGCTGTTTCATTGTCGCTGCCGATGAGAAATAAGCGGTCACCATGCCTACCCTGATTCAATCGCTGCAAGGACGGGATTTGGGTCACCTGCGCATCGTGGCCGCATTGTGGGGCGTGGAATTGACCGCCTCCGAGCCTGGTCTGGCGTTGCAGGAAGTGGCGGCCGCCCTCCTCGACCCCGGCCTGGTCGCGGAGGTGGTGGGCGCTTTGCCCGCTGAAGCGCGTTTGGCCCTCCGCAGGCTGACCGAAGCCGGCGGACGAATCCCCTGGGCGACATTTGCCCGCCGCTTCGGCGAGATTCGCGAGGCCGGGCCGGCTCGCCGCGACCGCGAGCAAATCTACCTTCAACCGATTTCTGCTGCAGAGACTTTGTTCTATCGCGCTTTTCTGGCGCGGGCCTTCTTCGACACGCCGGCCGGCGTGCAGGAATTCGCCTATGTGCCGGAGGATTTGCTCGACCTGCTCCGGCCGTTGACCCTCGTTGAGGAGGAAGGGCAAGCGGGGGGCAGTGCTGAGCCGCTCGGACGGCCCGCCTCGCCGAAGGAGCGTCGGCGCCCCCTGCCTGTCTGCGACCGTCTGCTCGACGACGCCACCACGCTGCTGGCCGCCCTTCGGATGGGGCTGCCGGCCCCGTCCACGGTCATCCCGCACGAAGTGGTGCGCCGTTTTCTCCAGGCGGCGGGCATCCTCTTTGCCTCGCCGCAGGGTGACCAGGTGAAGGCGGAGGAAGTCAGACGCTTCCTGGAAATGCCGCGTCCGCAGGCGCTGGCCTGGCTGGCCGAGGCCTGGCAGACGAGCGAACAGTTCAACGAATTGCGGCTCCTGCCCGGCCTGGCCTGCGAGGGAGAATGGGATAACCGGCCGCTGGCGACGCGTCAGTTCCTGCTGGATTTGCTGGCCGCCCTCCCGCCAGGCCGCTGGTGGAGCCTGCCGGCCTTCGTGCAGGATGTCAAAGCCAAGTTCCCGGATTTCCAGCGCCCGGCCGGCAATTACGATTCCTGGTTCATCAAGCGGCTTTCGGATGGCGTTTACCTGCGGGGATTCGCCGCCTGGGACGAGGTAGACGGGGCCTTGATCCGCTACCTGATCACCGGCCCGTTGTATTGGCTGGGGAGAACGCTGCTGGCCGCCCCGGCTGACGAGGAGGCCGTCACGGCCTTCCAGACGGCAGCCCGCCCTGAGCAGGATGTGCCCGACGAGAACGCCAAACTGTACGTCACCTCGCAGGGCCGGATCGTCGTGCCGCGCTTCTTGCCGCGTGCGGCCCGCTACCAGATCGCCCGTTTCTGCGAATGGGAGCAGGCCCGCCCGGACGAGTATCGCTACCGGGTGACGACCGCCTCCCTGACCAGGGCCGCCCGGCAGGGCCTGAAAGTGGGGCAGTTGTTGAGCCTGCTGGCGAAACACGCTGCGGCCGAGATCCCGCCGGCTTTCATCCGCGCCCTCAAACGATGGGAGAGCAACGGCAGCGAGGCGCGGGTCGAGACCCGCGTCCTGCTGCGGGTCAGCCGGCCGGAGGTCCTGGACGAATTGCGCCGCTCGAAGGCGGGGCGTTTCCTGGGGGAAGCGCTCGGCCCGGCGGCGGTCGTCGTCAAAGACGGCGCGGTTCCGAAAGTGCTGGCGGCGCTGGCCGAGATGGGCTTGCTGGTCGAAGAGGCGGGGCCGGAAGAGTGAGAAAGGAAACACCGTTTCAGAGGATGTTGCTATAATTGGGAGGCAGGCATTCGGGCCGAATCTACGCAATGAAAGGGCTTCCCATGAGCGACTTAAGAGAGATTATTCTGGAATATGTGATCGACGAGTACGCCGGCGAAGGCGACACGATCACCTACGATACGCCTCTGCTCTCGAGCGGGCTGGTGGATTCGTTTTCGATGATCTCGTTGAAACGCTTTCTGGAGATGAAATATCAAATTTCCATTCCCGATGAGGCCGCCACGCCGGAGGCGTTCGACAGCGTCACGAAAATTGCCGAGTTGGTGCAGCGGTTCATTCAACAGTGAGGCCGGTCTCTTTAGGGACGGGGAGTGCAATCAAAAGGAGGAGCCGTGAGTTACGACGAGCGTGTGCGCGACCTTTATCGGCAGCAACTGGAGGAGATTCGCCGGGCCGGGCTGTTCAAGCAGGAACGTTTCATTCACTCACCGCAGGCGGCCGAGATCGAGGTCGAGTTTCCGGCCGGGGCGGCCCGCAAGAAGGTCATCAACATCTGCGCCAACAATTATCTGGGTCTCTCCAGCCACCCGGAAGTCATCCGGGCGGCGCACGAGGGGCTGGAGAGGCGCGGGTACGGGATGTCCTCGGTGCGTTTCATTTGCGGGACGCAGGACATCCATCGCCGGCTCGAAGAGGTGGTCACCGAGTTTCTCGGCACAGAGGACACGATTCTCTTCCCCTCCTGCATGGACGCCAACGCCGGGGTCTTCGAGGCGATTCTGACCCGGGACGATGTCATGATTTCGGACCGGCTGGTGCACGCCTCGATCATTGACGGGATGCGCCTGTGCAGCGCCGAACATGACACCTACAAACACGGCGACATGGACCACCTGGAGAAGAAACTCCAGCAGTGGCAGGACAAGCGCCTGCGCGTCATCATCAACGACGGCGTCTATTCGATGGACGGCGACGCGGCGAAATTGGATGAAATCGTCCGGCTGGCGGAGGCCTACGACGCCCTCGTTTTCGTGGACGATTCGCACGCCACCGGTTTTATCGGCCCGACCGGCCGCGGCACCGCCGAAAAGTTCGGCGTGATGGGTAAAGTGGATATTCTCACCACCACTTTCGGCAAGGCGCTGGGCGGGGCGTCGGGCGGGTGCGTCTCGGGGCGCAGAGAGATCGTCGAGATGTGCCGTCAGCGGGCGCGGCCGTATTTGTTCTCGAATGCCATGGCGCCGGTCATCGTTGCCGGCGTCTTGAAGGCGTTCGAGATTCTGGAACGCAGCACCGAGTTGCGTGACAAACTCGAGGAGAATGCCCGCTACTGGCGGGCCGGCCTGAGCGAGGCGGGCTTCATTCTGAAGCCGGGCGATAGCCCGATCGTTCCGGTCATGCTGTTCAACGCCAAACTGGCGCAGGATTTCTCGCGCGACCTGTACGAGGAAGGCATCTATGCGATCGGTTTTTTCTTCCCGGTGGTGGCCAAGGGACAGGCGCGCATCCGTACTCAGTTATCGGCTGCCCACGAGAAACACCATCTCGACCGGGCGCTGGAGGCTTTCGTCAAGGTTGGCAGGAAATACGACATCCTCGGAAAGAGCGAGGAAGAGATCGTTGCAAGGTATGGATTGTAGGCCTGACGGCTTTTTCTACCTTTCCGGCGAGTATTTGCCGGAAAAATTCTCTTGCGAGGTGAAAGATGTCGAATCGTTTGGATTGGGTGCAGACGGAACTTCAAGCCCTGAAAGAGGCCGGCCTCTATAACCAGATCCGCACCATCGGCTCGCCGCAGGGCGCCTGGCTGATCGTGGACGGGAAGCGCGTCCTCAATTTCTGCTCCAACACCTACCTCGGCCTGGCCAATCACCCCAACCTGGTGGCAGCGGCCAAGAAAGCCCTGGACGAGATGGGCGCCGGCCCGGCTGCCGTCCGCTCGATTGCCGGGACGACCCACCTGCACGTCGAACTGGAGCAGCGGCTGGCGAAATTCAAGGGCGTCGAGGCGGCCATCACCTTCCAGAGCGGTTTCAACGCCAACCTGGCGACCATCCCGGCTCTGGTCGGCAAGGAAGACGTCATCTTTTCGGACCGTCTGAACCATGCCAGCATCATTGACGGCTGCCGCCTTTCTGGCGCCAAGATTATCGCCTATGATCACTGCGACGCGGCTTCGCTGGAGGCGGCCATCAAGGACAACCTCTCTCACTATCGGCGCGCCATTATCATCACCGACGGCGTCTTCAGCATGGACGGCGATGTGGCGCCTCTGCCCGAAATCTACGAGGTCGCTCACCGCTACGATATCCTGCTGATGGTGGACGACGCGCACGGGGAGGGCGTGTTGGGCAAAGGCGGACGCGGCATCGTGGACCACTTCGGCCTGCACGGCAAAGTGGACATCGAGGTCGGCACGCTCTCGAAAGCCTTCGGCGTGGTCGGCGGCGTGGTGGCCGGCAACGCGGTCATCGTCGAGTGGCTGCGCCAGCGCGGCCGGCCGTTCCTGTTCTCCTCGGCGGTCACCCCGCCAGACGCGGCGGCCTGCATCGCGGCCCTCGACCTGCTCGAATCGTCCACCGAACTGGTGGACCGGCTGTGGGAGAATGCCCGCTATTTCAAGGCCGAGATGAAGAATCTGGGCTTCGATACGGGCCTCAGCACCACGCCGATTACGCCGATCATGCTCGGCGAAGCGCCGCTCGCCCAACAATTCAGCCGCGCCTTGTTCGAGGCGGGCGTCTTTGCGATGGCAATCGGCTATCCCACCGTGCCGCAGGGCAAGGCGCGCATCCGCGTGATGATTTCGGCGGCCCACGCCAAAGACGACCTCGACCAGGGGTTGCAGGCCTTCGAGAAAGTCGGCAAACAACTGGGCGTGATTTAACCTTTGCGCAGTTTTGTAGTACAATTCCGAGGGCAACCCGCGCGGTTGCCCCTTTGTTTCCTGGAGGAGTCTGTGTTTCTGTTCGTCCCTGAAGATTTGATCAAACTTCTGCTGGCCATCCTGGTCGGCGGCGTCATCGGCATCGAGCGCGAGGTGCACTCGAAGGCCGCCGGCCTGCGGACGATTACGCTCATCTGCTTCGGCGCAACGCTGTTCACGCTGCTCTCGTCCCGCTTTGGGGAGGCCGACCGGGTGGCGGCCAACATCGTCACCGGCATCGGTTTTCTGGGCGCGGGGGCGATTCTGTTCGCCGAGGGCAAGGTCAAGGGGCTGACGACCGCCTCGTCCATCTGGGTGGCGGCCGCCCTGGGGATGGCGATCGGCCTCGGCCAGTACCTGCTCGCCGGAGTCGGGACGGTGCTGGTGGTCATCATCCTGGCCTTTTTCGCCCGCCTCGACCGCCTGGTGGACCGCTTTGGGCGCGAGACGCGCCTTTACGAGATCGTCTGCGCCGACCGGCCGGACAAACTGGATGAACTCGATGCCGCGTTTGAGGCGATGCGCCTGCGCATTCGCAGTTGGAAGCGGATGAAACAGAATGGTTCGTTGGTTGCTTTCTGGGAAGCCGATGGCCGCACGCGCGATCACCAGCGTATGGCCGAGGCCCTGATGGACGATGAGGAGATCAAGGAATTGCGGTATTGAGCCTTCGGCGGGGACTCAAATGCCTGCCTCGGGGCGATTCGCACTTTCCGTGGATTGGCCGTGTTTACGAATTCTCTTCCTTCGCACACTCCATTTGGACTGCAAAGGGGATAATCAGGAGCGCAGTTATCTCCGCAATAATAAGGAGAATCATTTGGACAAAGTGTAATATTAAAAGTACCAATCCCAGCGCCACTATTACAGCAAATCACACTTCTTTGATAACAAACTCCCAAACTACCGCATTTCCCTGTGCCGCAGGCTGGCAGATTGGTTGGCACAGGAAAAACCTGACATTGCCCATTACCCACTGTTCCTATCTGGCAATGATTATAATTTTCGCTTGAACACTGCAGACTATAACCGCAATACCAGCCTGTGGAAGAACAGTTTTCGATTTTAGTGCTTGAATCATTTTTATCAACACACGCATCATACACCCCTGCATTATTTCGACTTGAACAGCCTGGGGGGGAACAAAGCGGTTGTCCATCATCTTTTTTGAATAACCCCGCCGCCCTGACGCAAACTCCACCTTTTGCCCCACAAGCATTTGCATCACAATACCCGCTCTGACAAATCACTGGAGTTGGTGAAGGTATTAATGTTGGTATTGGAGTATTGGTCGGCGCTGGAGTGCTTGTTGGATACCGATAACAACAGGCATAATTATAATCGCAAGTTTTTGTTGGATCTT
>CALGPL010000004.1 GCA_937960595.1 uncultured Anaerolineales bacterium
CAAGCTGGATCTTGGTGATGTTTTAGTTTCCCGTATTGCTGACCCAGGAAAAGCAGGTATCGTTGAAGAGACAGTCAATGCTGTTTTTGCCTCTTACTTGGTTCGTCTGAAGTTTGTAGATTTAGCATGGTCTTACTTTGCCTATTATTTCTTACGCTCTGAACAGTATCTTGAATATGCTAATGGAGCAAAAAGCGGCTCTGTCCAATCAGGAATGAACGCGAGAGTAATAACAGACGTAAATCTTTCAATTCCGCCAAATGAGAAAGTTGTGATGTTTTATGAAACCATCAAACCTTTGAGGCAAAAAATCGTTGCCAACCTGCAACAATCCCGCACCCTGTCCGCCCTGCGCGACGCGCTGCTGCCCAAATTGATGCGCGGGGAAGTGCGGGTAAGACCCTAAAGGTCTGCCAGACCTTTAGGGTCTTGTATAATAAATAACAAGATGACCAGCCCATCTCCCCTCCTCTACGACACCTATTACCACATCTACAATCGCGGCAACAACCGCGAGAATATCTTCATCCAGGAACGCAATTACGAATACTTCCTGAACCTGTATTTCAAGTACATTGCCCCCATCGCCGAAACTTTCGCCTACTGCCTGCTGCGAAATCACTTTCACGTTTTGTTGAGGACCAGGGCAGAAGAGGAAATCACGGAGACCCTAACAAGAAAACCTTTAGGGGCTGAACAATATCTCTCTCAACAGTTCTCCAATTTCTTCAACGCCTACGCCAAAGCCATCAACAAAGCCTATGGCAGAACAGGCAGCCTGTTCCAGCATCCCTTTGGGCGCGTGCCTGTCACGACTGACCGTCAATTCTGGAATGTCATCGCCTACATCCACCAGAACCCGCAAAAGCACGGCTTCGTGAAAGACTTCCGCGAGTGGAAATGGTCATCGTATGGGATTATTCTTGTCGAGAAGCCGACGAAATTGAGGCGCGATGTCGTCCTCGATTGGTTTGGAGGAAAAGAAAGTTATTTGGAAATGCACCAGCAATGGGTCACTGACGCAAACGCCAAGTGGTTTGCAGAGGATGATTACGATTGATAACAAGGAGAAAACCTTTAGGGTCTATAATCTGGTTATGACCGCCTTTACCGAATCCACCATCGAACAAGCCGCCCTCGAATGGCTGCGCGATTTGGGCTACGCCTGCGCCTTCGGTCCCGACCTCGCCCCGGATGGCGCGCGCCCCGAACGCAGCGACTACGCCGAACCGCTCCTGCTCGCAAGGCTGCGCGGCGCCCTCGCCCGCCTCAATCCCGACCTGCCGCCTGCCGCGCGCGAAGAAGCCTTTCGCCAACTGACGCATCTGCGCGCCCCCTCCCTGCTGCTCAACAACCATGCCTTTCACCGCCTGCTGCTGGACGGCGTGACGGTGGAATACAAAAATCAGTCCGGGCGCCTCGTCAGCGGGCGGGCGCGCGTGGTGGATTTCGACCACCCCGAAAACAACGACTGGCTCGTGGTCAATCAATATACCGTAGAGACCCTAAAGGTCTCGCAGACCTTTAGGGTCTCCCGCCGTCCCGACCTGGTGGTCTTCGTCAACGGGCTGCCGCTGGCGGTGATGGAACTCAAAAACGCCGCCGACGAAAAAGCCACCATCTGGAACGCCTTCCACCAACTGCAAACCTACAAACAAGAAATCCCCGCCCTGTTTCACTACAACGAACTGCTCGTCATCTCCGATGGCGTCTATGCCCGCCTCGGCTCGCTGACCGCCAACCGAGAATGGTTCCTGCCCTGGAAAACCATCGAAGGCGAGAAACAAGCCCCCGCCTCGCTGACTCAACTCGAAATCCTGCTGCGCGGCGTGTTCGAGAAGCGCCGCTTCCTCGACCTCATCCGCTACTTCATCGTCTTCGAGCAGGAACGCGGCGCGCCGACCGTCAAGAAGATTGCCGGCTATCACCAATTCCACGCCGTCAATTACGCCGTGCAAGAGACCCTCCGCGCCGCGAGCGTAGGGCAAATTTCCAATTTGCCCGCCTTGGGCGAACTCAAAGGCGTCTACCGCGCCCAGCCCACACCCGGCGGCGCGAGCGGCGACCGGCGCATCGGCGTCATCTGGCACACCCAGGGTTCGGGCAAAAGCCTGACGATGGCGTTCTACGCCGGGCGGCTGGCAACCCATCCCGCCATGCAAAACCCCACCCTCGTCGTCCTCACCGACCGCAACGACCTCGATGACCAACTCTTCGCCACCTTCTCGCGCTGCGCTGAAATCCTGCGCCAAACCCCCGAACAAGCCGCCAGCCGCGAAGACCTGCGCCAGAAACTGCGCGGGCGCGTGGCGGGCGGCGTGTTCTTTACCACCATCCAAAAATTCCTCCCTGTCGAATCCCTAAAGGTCTCTATAAAATCCCTAAAGGTCTTTAAGACCTTTAGGGATTCGGTCCTCTCCGACCGCGCCAACATCATCGTCATCGCGGATGAGGCACACCGCAGCCAATACGACTTCATAGACGGCTACGCCCGCGCCCTGCGCGACGCCCTGCCCAACGCCTCCTTCATCGGCTTTACCGGCACGCCCATCGAACAGGCAGACGCCAACACCCGCGCCGTCTTCGGCGAATACATCAGCATCTACGACATCCAACAGGCGGTCGAAGACGGCGCAACCGTCAAAATTTACTACGAAGGGCGGCTTGCCAAACTGGAACTGGACGAAAACGAAAAGCCGAAACTCGACCCCGAATTTGAAGAAATCACCGAAGGCGAAGAACCCGAAGTCAAAGAAAGACTCAAAAGCAAATGGGCGGCGCTCGAAGCGGTGGTCGGGACCGAAAAACGCCTGCGCCTGATTGCCCAAGACTTGGTTGACCATTTTGAGAAGCGCCTCGAAGCGCAGGACGGCAAAGCGATGGTCGTGTGCATGTCGCGCCGCATCTGCATTGACCTGTACAACGCCATCATCCAACTGCGCCCGCACTGGCATTCCGAAGACGACCGTCAGGGCGTGGTCAAAATCGTCATGACCGGCTCCGCCTCCGACCCGCTGGACTGGCAGCCGCACATCCGCAACAAGGCGCGCCGCGAAGAACTCGCCCAACGCTTCAAAGACCCCGCCGACCCGTTCAAACTCGTCCTCGTGCGCGATATGTGGCTGACGGGTTTCGACGTCCCCTGCCTGCACACCATGTACCTCGACAAGCCCATGCAGGGACACGGTCTCATGCAGGCGATTGCCCGCGTCAACCGCGTCTATCCCAACAAAACCGGCGGGCTGATTGTGGATTACCTCGGGCTGGCGTATCACCTGCAAAAGGCGCTCGCCGCCTACACCGAAGCCGGTCACCCCGCTGAAATCCCCGACCAGGGAGAAGCCGTGGACGAACTGCTCAAACGCTATGAAATCTGCAAGGGCATTTTACACGGCTTCGATTGGTCAAAATACTTCAGCGGCTCGGCGGCAGAACGCGCCAGCCTGCTGCCCGCCGCGCTGGAACACATCCTGCAGCAGCCGGATGGCAAAAAGCGCTTTCTCGACGCCATGCGCGGACTCTCGCTCGCCTTTGGGCTGGCTGTCCCCGATGAGCGCGCCCTCGCCATTCGGGATGACGTCGCCTTCCTTCAGGATGTCCGCGCCGCGCTGGTCAAGCATACCGTTAGCGAAGGCGGCAAAGCGGCTGAAGACTACGAGCAGGAGATTCGCCAAATTCTCTCGCGCGCCGTAGCCGCCGGCGACCGGGTGATAGACCTCTTCGCCGCCGCCGGGCTCAAGAAGCCCGAAGTTTCCATCCTCTCCGAAGAATTTTTGGCAGAAATGCGCGGGCTGCCGCAAAAGAACCTTGCCATCGAACTGCTGCGCAAACTGCTAAACGATGAAATCCGCAACCGCATGAAGAAGAACGTGGTGCAATCGCGCTCCTTTGCCGAAATGCTGGAGCGCGCCATCCGCGCCTACCAGAACCGCAGCCTCGAATCCGCCGAAGTGATTGCCGAACTCATCCAACTGGCTGAAGACATGCGCGCGGCGCAACAGCGCGGCGAACAACTCGGCTTGAGCGAAGATGAAATTGCCTTCTACGACGCGCTCGAAGTCAACGACAGCGCCGTCAAAGTGCTGGGCGATGATACCCTCAAGCAAATTGCCCGCGAACTGGTGGAAACCGTGAGAAAGAACACGACCATTGATTGGACGGTGAAAGAAACCGTGCGCGCCAAACTGCGCCTGATGGTGAAACGCATTTTACGCAAATACGGCTACCCGCCCGACAAGCAGGAAAAGGCAACCCAAACCGTGCTGGAGCAGGCGGAAGCGATTGCCGCCGAGTGGGCGGCGTAACCCTCCTCCGGTCAGGGAAAAGCAGGAAGCCGATACCGGTGGGGCAGTATGGCTGCCATCGGCGTGAGCCGATGTTTACCTCCTCGCGCCGCCGATTTCCAATCGGGGCCTTCTTTCCCTTGCCCCTGCCCCTCCCCTCGGCTAAAATAGACTCATGAACAACTCCATCTACGTCATCGGACACGTCAACCCGGATACCGACACCGTCGCCGCGGCGATGGGCTACGCCTGGCTGCTGCACGAGCGCGACCTGACGGACGCCATCCCCGCCCGCGCCGGCGCGGTCAACCCGCAGACAGCCTGGGTGCTGAAACGCGTCGGCCTGGAGCCGCCCCTGCTGCTCAACGACGCCTCGCCGCGCTTCGAGTCCGTCAGCCTGCGCCTGGACACCGTCCGCCCCGACGACCCGCTGCGGGACGCCTGGGCGATCGCCTCGCGCACCTGGGGCGTCGCCCCGGTGGTGGACGAGGACGGCGCGCCCTTCGGCCTGGTGACCGGCACCAGCCTCTTCGGCCTGGTCAGCAGTTTGGTCGGTCCGGCCCCGCAGCGCCGCGACCTGCGCCTGACCGAAATTCTCGAATTGCCCTGCCGCGAGGCCTGCGTCCGCGACGTGCCGCGCTTCCCGGCCAACGGACGCATCCGCGACTCGCTCAACCGCATCCTGCGCGCCGAAGGCGACGATTTCTTCGTCGTGGACGAGAAGGGCGGCTACCTGGGCGTCTGCCGCCAGCGCGACCTGCTCAACCCGCCGCGCCTGCGCGTTATCCTGGTGGACCACAACGAGCCGCGCCAGGCCATCGCCAACCTGGAAGAGGCCGAACTGCTCGAAATCCTCGACCATCACCGCCTGGGCAACCCCTCCACCCACGTCCCCATCAAATTCACCGTAGACATCGTCGGCAGCACCAGCACGCTCGTCTCGGAAAAAATCGAGGAGGCCGGGCTGGCGGCGCCGCCGCAAATCGCCGGTCTGCTCCTGGCGGGTCTCCTCTCGGACACGCTCGTCCTGACCTCGCCCACCGCCACCGAGCGCGACCAAAAAGCCGCCGAGCGGCTGGCGCGTTGGGCCTTCGTCCGCTCCGGGCCGCTGGCGGGCGAGACGATCCAGTCCTACGGGCAGCAGGTCCTGGCCGCCTCGGCCGGTCTCTCGGCGCGCGCCCCGGAGGAGATCGTCGGCACCGACCTGAAACAGTACGAGGCGGGCGGCTACCGCTTCGCCATCGCCCAGGCCGAGGTCACCGACCTGGTGCAGTTGACCGAGGCGCGCGAAAAACTCCTCGCCGCCCTGACCGCCCTGCGCGACAAGCGCGCCCTCGACTTTGCCATGCTGATGGTCACCGACGTGGTGCGCGGCGCCAGCCGCCTGATCCTCACCAACGAACCGCCCGAACTCTCCGACCTGCCCTACCCGCCCCAGCCGGATGGCACCCGCCTGGCCGAGGGCGTCGTCTCGCGCAAGAAGCAGTTGCTGCCGGTGGTGTTGGGGCTGCTGGAACGGTAGCGGTTATAATTAGCAATGGAGGCCGATATGACCGTCTATAAACTGCCCCTGGTTCTCGAACCCCAACCCGAAGGCGGATATGTGGTCACCTGTCCATTCATCCCGGAACTCATCACCGAAGGCGATACGGTACAGGAAGCGCTGGCCAACGCCAATGATGCGTTGGAAGCAATTCTTGATGCCATGAAGCAACTCAAGCGGCCGCTGCCGGCCGCCTTACAGCCTTTCCAAACCGACAAACCGCTTTGGGTAGAAACCATTTTGGCGGTGTCATGAAATATAAAGAAATTGCCCGCCGCTTGAGAGCGCTTGGCTGCCAGGAGTTACCGCGACGCGGCAAAGGGTCTCATCGTGTCTGGCACAACCCCGCCGGTGGACAGATTGCACCGCTGCCAGACTGGGGCGCAAAGGACTTGAAAATCGGCACGCTGAAAGCCGTCATCCGGCAACTTGGACTAAACTGGGATGAGTTCTTCGAAAAATAGTCCCTCACCTCCCTACCTTTGGGATGACGACCTGAACAAAGACCAATTTCGCGCCATCCTCGAAGGCCGTCAAGTCATCGGGCGGCTCGATCGAGACTGGGCAGCCCGCCGCCTGCTTGAATATGCTCCCTACGAAGACATCGTGCGACCGATCGGCTTTCCCGCTCTGGTCGCCAACTGGCCGCGCTGGCGCACAGGCATCCGCTCCCTGAGCCGTAAGCGCGGTCTCGATTTTCTTATTCGCTGGCTGACCGAAAAACATTCGGAATTATGTTGACATGAAAAGCATCTACCAGGCCCTCGCCGAACTGGAAAAAAACCATCAGCCCGCCGCCCTCTGCACGGTGGTCAAGGCCAGCGGTTCGACCCCGCGCCACGCCACCAGCAAGATGCTCGTCTATCCCGATGGCCACATCCTCGGCACGGTCGGCGGCGGGGAACTGGAGAACCGCGTCCGCCAGGAGGCGCTCGCCTCGCTCCAGGACGGACGGCCGCGCCTGCTCGCTTACAACATGACCGACCCCTCGCGCGGCGATGTGGGCGTGTGCGGCGGTCAAGTGGAGGTCTTTGTGGAACCGATTTTGCCGCCCCCGCTGCTGGTCGTCGTCGGCGGCGGACACGTGGGCAAGGCCGTGGCGCACCTGGCCAAATGGCTCGGCTTTCGCGTTGCCGTCTCGGATGACCGGCCCGAATTCTGCACCCCCGAAGCCAACCCCGACGCCGACGAATTCTACCCCTGTCCGCTGGCCGAACTGCCCCTGCATCTGACCATCACCCCGCGGACATCGCTCGTCCTGACGACGCGCGGCTCGCAGGTGGACGCCGCCGGCCTGCCCGCCCTGCTGGAGACGCCCGCCGCCTACATCGGCGTCATCGGCTCGCGCCGCCGCTGGGCCGAGACCTGCAAACTGCTCAACCGGCAGGGCATCGGCGACGAGGTTCTTCAGCGCGTCCACTCGCCGATGGGCCTGGGTATCGGCGCCGAGACGCCCGAAGAGATCGCCGTCAGCATCCTGGCCGAGATTCTCATGCTGCGCGGCGGCGGCTCGGGCCGGCCGATGAAAGAACCAAGATAGGACCGTTTTTCTCAACGCGATGACGATCACGGTCGGCGGTCATTTTGCATCCGCCGCCGAAAAAACTTTTCGTCAGAAACAGCGTATGTTAACCTGAAAATGCCTTGTAGCAAACATTTGCTTAGACTATAATCAATTCAATCCCTCAGGTGCCGCCATCAAAAGGAGAAAATTATGGCCCGTATTTTTGATGTAATCGAATATGCAAACGAAATGGAGAACGAGATCGTCCATCGCTTCCCGGACGATACCTCCATCGGCGATTATCGCATCGGCTCGAATGTCATCGTGCGCGATGGCCAGACGGCTGTCTTCTTCCGTGATGGCCAGGCGCTAGATACGTTTGGCCCCGGCCGGCACGTGATTGCAACCGCCAACATTCCCAAACTGATCGACTTCATCGGCAAGGCCTTCAATGACCGCACCCCCTTCCCGGCCGAGGTGTACTTCGTCTCGATGAAGGAATTCGCCAACCGCAAATGGGGCACGCCGCAGCCGATTCTGGTGCGCAACCCCGGCATGGGGCTGGGGGTGGCGCTCTTGCAGGGCTTCGGAACCTACGCCTTCCAGGTCAAGGACCCGCAGCAACTGGTCGTGCAGATCGTCGGCAAAAAGGCATCCTTCACGATCGACGCCATCGAGGAACGTCTGCGCATGGCCCTGCTCTCGAAACTACAGGACACGCTCAATGAATGGGGCGCCAAGATGGCCGTCCCCGAACTGCTGGCCAAGACGATCGAACTGGGCGGCTACATCCAGTCGCTGGCCGAGGAAGAATTCAACGCCCTCGGGTTGACCCTCAAACGCTTCATCATCGGCAATTTGAAGCCGTCCGAGAAGTCAGCCGAGGAACTGCGCGCCATGGGCATGCTCGACATGGCGACCTACACGCAACTGCAGGCCGCCGACGCCATGCGCGACGCCGCCCAGAACCCCAGCGGCGGCGCGGGCCTGACGGCCGGCATCGGCGCCGGGATGGGCATCGGCAACCTGATGGGCCAAGCCCTCCAGGGCGGCATGCAGTCCGGTCAGCAGCAGCCCCAGCCGCCCGGCGGCGGCGCTCCCTCCGGCGGCGCCATGCCCGATGTGATGACCCCCGCCGAAGCGGCCGCCTTCATGAAGGTTTCCGAAGAGGATGTCCTGGCTGCCATCCAAGACGGTTCGCTCAAAGCCAAGAAACTCGGCAACGCCTACCGCATCAGCAAGGCCTCGCTGGAAGAATTCCTGAAAGGGTGAAATACAAACCCGAAGACCCGGTCTCTTCGAGAGGCCGGGTCTTTTCTTTAGAGAGTGTCTGAAAACTCGTAATCAACCTCAGATGGAACCCAGATCAAAGGAGTTTTGGCACCTCAAAAACGGCTGTTCATCCGAAAAATCGGTGTTCATCTGTGTTTATCTATGGTTTCGGAAGACTTTTCAGACACTTTCTTAGAAAAACAATCTTCGTCGGTCAGGTAATTTCGTTCAAGGCGTCAGGGATTGCCTCCAGCACATCCCCCGCCAGCACCGAAGCCGGATTGCCGAGCATCTCGAGCGCCAGCAGCCCGGCCCGGGCGTGCAGCCACGCTCCGGCAACGGCCGCCGCGTAAGCCTCCACCCCCTGCGCCCTCAGGCCAACGATCAGGCCCGCCAACACGTCCCCGCTTCCGGCCCGCGCCAGGGCAGGCGTTGCCACAGGGATGGTCGTCGTCCGTCCATCGGGCGCGGCGACCACGGTAAAGGCGCCCTTCAACACAACCACATGCCCCCAGGTCTGAGCAAAGCGGCGGGCCGTCTCCAGCCGCGAGCGTTGAATCTCGTCCACCGTCAGCCCGGTCAGGACGGCCATCTCGCCCGGATGAGGCGTCAGGACTGCCGGAGCGGGCAGCAAGGCCGCCCAGTGGTCGATCTTTGCCAGCAGTTTCAAGCCGTCGGCGTCAAGGACCAGCGGCGGCAGGCGCAGCGCGCCGGGATCCGAGCCGCCGTCGGCAGGCTGAACGAAACCGATCCGCCCGCCCGCCGTCTTCTTCGCCGCCCCCCGCAAGAGAGCAGAGAGAAAATGGCCGGTGGTCTCCTCCAGCCCAAAACCTGGACCGAGCAAGAGCGCCGTGACGCGTTCCAGGTGACGGCCGAGGACCTCGGCGGCGTCCGAGGCGATCACCCCCGCCTCGTGCGGCAGGAGCAGCCAGGTGGCTTCCGGGAACTGCCCGGCCAGCGCGGTATGCAAGGGCGCCGGGACGGCCAGCGTGACCAGACCTGCCCCGCTGAGATAGGCAGCCCTGCCGGCCAGCAGCGCCGCGCCGGTGTAATTCACCGAACCGGCTGCAATCAGCGCCGTGCCGAACGTGCCTTTGTGGGCATCGCTCGGCCGGGGAGGCAGCAGGCCAGAAACCAGCCCGGCCTCGGCCGCCTCGTCTCGAATTGCCTGCCAAGAGGCAAGACCCTCGAGCGGGCCGATGCCGACGACGCGCAATTCGCCGACCAGGTCGAAGGCCGGCAATTTGAGCAGACCCTGCTTGACAGCAGCCATGGTGACGGTCACATCGGCAGGGATCGTCTCGGCGGCTGCCTGGCCCGTCTCGCAGTCCACGCCGGAGGGACAATCCACCGCAACCGCCAGAGGCGGCCACTCCACTTCGGTCAGGATTTCCTGCGCGGCGGCCAGGACGCGGCCGATCTCCTCCTTGAGCGGCAGTTTGAAGCCGGTTCCCAGGACGCCATCGAGCAGGACATCAGCCGTTTCGATAAACGATTGCAATTGCTGAAAATCGGCGTCCTTCTCGGCCAGGTGAATCTCGCCGCCGGCTTTCTCTAACGCGGCGGTCAGGGCATCTTTCTCGGCCTTGCGCCTGACCAGATAGGCGCGCGCCTTCCAACCCTTTTCGGCCAGACGAGCCAGCGCCACGAGCGTATCCCCGCCGTTGTTGCCGGGGCCGACCAGACCCAACACCTGGAGTTCCTCCTCGGCCTCGGCAGCCGCCATCAGATCCAGGACAGCGTCCGCCAGGTTGCGGCCGGCATGCTGCATCATCAGGTCATAGGTCAGACCGCCGGCGTCGGCTTCCTGTTCGATGGCGCGCATTTCCGCAACGGTCACCAGTTTCATCTCAGCCTCCATATTCGGGCAAATAAGTTGCTCTCCGATTGGTCAATCCAGTGTATAATTTTACCATCCCTGGCCGCATAACCATTGCAAGCCGAACAGACCAGGCTGATGGCTCCTCGCAACTCGGCAAACAGATTTCGTCTTATCTTCACACAGCCACCCTAACGGACAACTCCGGCCGCTTAGAAACGGCGACCTTATAAACCACCTAAGGAGAGAGAAGAAGATGAAGAAACTGTTCTTGTTTGTCAGCCTGTTCATCGTGGCCAGCCTGGCGTTGACCGCTTGCGGGCAACAACAGGCTGCAGAGCGATGCGGCGGTGGGCACATGGAAGGTTTGCCCGATTTGGGCGGACGCACCATCACCGTCGCTGTGGAAAACGCTTATCCCCCCTTCAACAACATCGACGAGGCCACCGGCGAGGGGGTCGGCTGGGACTATGACACCGTCTGCGAAATCTGCAACCGCATCAACTGCGTGCCCGATTTCCGCCAGGCAGCCTGGGACGGCCTCTTCCCCGCCATGCAGGCCGGTGAATACGATATGGCTGCCGACGGCATCACCTACACGGTCGAGCGCGACGAAATCGTAGACTTCTCCATCCCCTACGTGACCATCGGCCAGGTGCTGCTGGTGCGGGCCGATGAGACGGCCACCCTCCAGGACTTCATCAACAATCCCGACCTGATCGTCGGCACCCAGATCGGCACCACCAACGAGATCGTCGCCCGCGAGACCTTCCCGACCAAAGAAATCCAGTCGTTCGAGGACTTTGGAGCAGCCGTGCTGGCCCTCATCGCCGGTGACATCGACGGCGTGGTGGTGGACAACGTCACCGCCGCCGGTTTCATGGACGAAAACCCCGGCGCCATGAAGATCGGCTCACAGATCACCTCCGACGAGCAACTGGCCTTCGTCTTCCCGCCCGGCAGCGACCTGGTCGCGCCGGTCAACGCGGCGTTGCAGTCAATGATCGATGACGGTACGCTGGATGCCCTCAACACCCAGTGGGGCCTGAAATAACCCTCAGAACTCGCCGTTTCTAACGACCAGGCGGGATGGGGGCCGCGGCTCCCATCCCGCCCCTCCCAACGCTTTGCAAGGAGACAGAGATGCAGGCATCCGAAACCCTCCCTCCCCGCCAGCCGGGCATATTCGGCAACTGGCAGGTCAAACGCTGGCCATGGTGGGCTTTTTTCCTCATCCTGACGGGCATTACGCTGATCATCGCCATCCTGACCTCGGACAACTACCGGGAGACGCTGATCTACCTCACGGGCGGCGTTTATACCACCCTGAGGATCACCTTCTTTTCTTACCTTCTCGCGACGGCGCTGGGATTGTTCGCCGGCCTCGCCAGGGTATCCAAAAACGTCTTTCTCTACAACATTTCGACCTTGTACGTGGAAACGGTGCGAGGCATCCCGCTCGTGGTCATCCTGCTGTACATTGCCTTTGCCCTCGTGCCGGTGCTGGTCGAACTGACCAATCGGCTGGGCGCGTGGGGGGTGACCGTCCTGCCCGGCGCGTTTTTCCAGTCGTTGGCCGATTTCAGCATCCGCTCCATTCCGATGGAGGGACGCGCCATCATCGCCCTAGGGATCGGCTACGGAGCCTACGAAGCGGAGGTGTTCCGGGCCGGCATTCAATCCATCAGCAAAGGCCAGACCGAGGCCGCCCGTTCGCTGGGCATGACCTACTTCCAGGCCATGCGTTTCATCATCCTCCCGCAGGCCATCCGCCGCATCCTGCCGCCGCTCGGCAACGACTTCATCGCCTGCCTGAAAGACTCCTCGCTCGCCACCGTCCTGGCGGTGAACGAACTCACCCAGTTGGGCCGCCTGCGCCGCGCCAGCACCTTCCGGGTTCTGGAGACCTTCAACGTGGTGGCCTTCCTGTACCTCTCGATGACCCTGCTCCTTTCGGCCGGCGTCCGCTGGCTGGAAAGGAAGATGAAAATCGAGGAATAATCGCTCGCCCTGTTTCTCCCAAAAACAAACGCCCCCGCCATCGAAAGGATTGCGGGGGCGAATGCGCTGGGGGGGACTTGAACCCCCACGCCTTGCGGCACATGGCCCTCAACCATGCCTGTCTGCCAATTCCAGCACCAGCGCGGGCAGGACGTATTATAATCAGGTTCATTAACCTGTCAAGCAGCGGTTTTGCCGCCAATCTTTTTAGGAGTCCCTTATGACCAAAATCGTCGTTGATGCGATGGGGAGCGACAACTACCCCACCCCCGATGTAATTGGGGCCGTCATGGCCGCCCGCGAATACAACGTCGGCATCCTTCTGGTCGGCGATGAGGCCAAAATCCGGCCCGTCCTCGCCGCCCAAAAGATCGACGGCCTGTCCATCGAGGTCGTCCACGCCCCCGAAATGCTGACCATGGAAGACAAAGGGATGGCTCTGGTGCTCAAAGCCCGCCGCGCCAACTCCCAGAATTCGATGGCCGTGGGCATCGACCTGGTCAAAAATGGCCAGGCGGACGCCTTTGTCACCGCCGGCAACACCGGCGCGGCCGCCGTGACGGCCTACTTCCGGCTGGGAACCATCGCCGGGGTCGATCGGCCCGGCCTGGCGCCTGTCTTCCCGACCGCAACCGGCTCCTGTGTCGTCATCGACGTCGGCGCCAACCCCGACTGCAAACCCGAGAACCTGCTCCAGTTCGGCATCATGGGCGCCATCTACGCCGAAAAGGTGCGCGGCGTCCGCAGCCCCAAGGTGGGGCTGATTTCGAACGGCGAGGAACCCGGCAAAGGCAACGAACTGGTCAAGCACGCCTATCCGCTGCTGGAAAAATCGGGCCTCAACTTCTACGGCAACGTGGAAGGCAAGGAGGTCATCGGCGGGCAGGTGGACGTGGCCGTCTGCGATGGCTTTACCGGCAACGTGCTCCTGAAATCGTCCGAGGCGGTGGCCAAACTCCTGGTGGACAAAATCAAAGAGGCCATCCAACGCGGCGGTCCGCTGGCTTTGCTCGGCGGCCTGCTGATCAAACCGGCCATGGGATCGGTCAAGAAACTGATGGACCCCTCCGAGGAGGGCGCCGCCCCCCTGCTGGGAGTCAACGGCCTGGTTTTCATCGGCCATGGGCGCTCGGACGCCATCGCCATCAAGAACGCCGTGCGGGTGGCCAAGAACGCCGCCGAGGCCAATATATTGAGCGCCATCCGCAGCGCCATCGAAGAGTCCCTGAAATAGGTGCAGCATGCAAATCGTCACCAATCACCGTCTCATCAAGCGCAATGCGCGCCTGGGCAGCATTTTCAACCTGATCGGCCTGGCTCTGATGGGCGTCAGCATCTACTTCTCCTTTCGGGGCATCTCCGGCGAGATCACCGTCTCGCAGTTCAACCTGTTCCTGGTGGCCGTCCTGGTCGGCTTCATCATCCTGCAAATCGGCACCTACTACGGCAACCGCTGGGGACGCCGCCCGCGGCCTGATGAGTTGATCGACCGGGCGCTGAAAGGGCTGGGACGCGAGTACAGCCTCTATCACTATTCCACCCCCGCCTATCATTTGCTCGTCGGCCCGGCAGGAATCTGGGTGCTCCTGCCCTACCATCAGACCGGACGCGTCTCCTATGAGAAGAAACGCTGGCGGCTGCGCGGCGGCGGTTTCCTGCAGACCTATCTGCGCATCTTCGGACAGGAAGGCCTGGGCCGCCCCGACCTGGAAGCGGGCGCCGAGGTGGAGTCGATCCGGCGCTTCCTGAGCCGTCACCTGCCGGAGGAGGTCTCCTTGCCGGAGATCAAGGCGCTGATGGTCTTCCTGAACCCCCAGATCGAACTCGACGTTGACGAAGCGCCTCTCCCGGCTCTGCCTGCCAGCCGCCTCAAAGATTTCCTGCGCGAGCAGGCCAAAGGGAAGCCCATCGCCCCGGCCGATCTGGAAATCCTCCGCAAGGCGTTGCCCCAACCCAAATGAAACCGCAGGCCGGCGAGGAAACCCTATCGCCGGCCCGTCGATTCGCCGATTTGCCGAAACTAGGGTAAACTACCCCCATGCCTCCAATCGTCGCCCTGGACATCGAAACTACCGGCCTCGACCCGCAGACGGACGCCATCATCGAAATCGGCGCGGTGCGCTTCGAAGGCAACCGCATCGAGGACGAGTGGACCACGCTCATCCATCCCGGCCGCCACATCCCCGAGTTCATCACCGGCCTGACCGGCATCCGGGACGAGATGGTGCGCACCGCGCCGCGTCTGGGCGAGGTGCTCGATGACCTGGCCGCCTTCATCGGCGACTCCCCCATCCTCGGCCACAACATCCCCTTCGACCTCTCCTTCTTCCGCAAATATCAGTTGTTCGGGCAAAACGAGCGCATCGACACCTACGAAATGGCCGCCGTCCTGCTGCCCTCGGCCAGCCGCTACAACCTGGGCGCGCTCGGTCAGCAACTGGGGATTCCGCTGCCCGCCACCCACCGCGCCCTCGACGATGCCCGCGTGACACAGGCCGTCTTCCAGCGACTGATGCGCCTGGCGCGCCAACTGCCCCTCGACCTGCTGGCCGAGATCGTCCGCCACAGCGAGCCGATCGAATGGGACGGGGCGTGGGCCTTCCGGCAGGCGCTGCAGGCGCGTTCGCGCGAAGGCGGCGGGTCAAAACGGGGGCGCGGCGAGCAGGCTGCGGGTCCGTTGTTCGCGGCGGCCGAGGAGCAGGCTCGCCCTCCGGCCCTGCGAGTGCCGGAGGAGCCGCTACCCATCGATCCCGATCAGGCCGCTGCCGTCCTCGAGCACGGCGGCCCGTTCTCCCGTTATTTCGAAAACTACGAATACCGCCCCGAACAGGTGGAAATGCTCAGGGCAGTCGCCGCCGCGCTTTCGAACAGCCAGCACCTGCTGGTCGAGGCCGGCACCGGGGTAGGCAAATCGTTCGCCTACCTCGTCCCGGCGGCGCTGTTCGCCCTGCAGAACAACACGCGGGTGGTCGTCTCGACCAACACGATCAATCTGCAAGACCAACTCATCAAAAAGGACATCCCCGACCTGTGCGCCGCCCTCGGCCTAGACCTGCGGGCCTCCGTACTCAAAGGACGCTCGAACTACTTCTGCCCGCGGCGCTTCGACCTGCTGCGCCGGCGCGGCCCCTCGAACGCCGACGAGATGCGCGTCCTGGCCAAATTGCTGGTCTGGCTGCAGGAAAACACCAGCGGCGACCGGACCGAGATCAACCTGACCGGCCCGGCCGAGCGGGATGTTTGGCTGCACGTCTCGGCCGAGGATGACGCCTGCACGGCCGAGATGTGCCTGGAACGCACCGGTGGGGCCTGCCCCTTCTTCCGCGCCCGCCAGGCGGCCCAGAGTGCCCATATTTTGGTCGTCAACCATGCCCTGCTGTTGACCGACGTCGCCTACGGCCACCGCATCCTGCCCGAATACCAGCACGTCATCATCGACGAGGGTCATCATCTGGAGGCCGCCGCCACCGACGCCCTGTCTTTTCGGCTGACGCAGGGCGACCTGGGACGTCTGATCAAGGAGATCGGCGGCTCGACCTCCGGCCTGCTCGGCCGCCTGTTGAGCGCCGCCCACAATCAAATTCGCCCGTCCGATTACGCCCTCCTGGAACAAAAAGCGGCCCGCGCCACCGACCTGGCCTGGCGGCTCGAAAATCAGGCGCACAGTTTCTTCGAGGCCCTGGCGGAATTCGTCGCCTACCTCCGCGAGGGGCAGACCAACGGCCCCTACGCCTGGCAAGAACGCATCCTGCCGGCCACCCGCACCCTGCCCGGCTGGGACAGCGTCGAGATCACCTGGGACGCCGCCACCGAGACCCTGCGCCTGCTCATCAGCCTGCTGGGCGAAATCCAGAAAGACGCCGCCAGCCTGTACGCCGACGGCCTGGAAGAAATGGAGGACGTCATCTCTAATCTGGGCAATGCCTTGCGCCGCCTGATGGAAGCCGAGAGCATGGTCTACGCCATGATCTTCGAGCCGAACAATCAGGATGTGTACTGGGTGGAGGTCAGCCCGAACAACGGCAAACTGGCGCTCAACGCCGCGCCCGTGCGGGTCGGGCCGCTGGTCGAGAAATATCTCTGGCACGAGAAACTGAGCGTCATCCTCACCTCCGCCACGCTGACCACTCATGGCGAATTCGACTACCTGCGCAACATCCTCGCCGCCGACGAGGCCGATGAACTCGCCCTCGGTTCCCCCTTCGATTACGAGAACGCCGCTCTGTTGTACATTGCCAACGATATCGCCGAACCGCACGCCCCAGAATACCAACGTCAGATCGAACAGACGCTGATCTCACTCTGCAAGGCCAGCGGCGGGCGGGCGTTGGTGCTGTTCACCTCCTATGCCCAGTTGAAACGCACTTCCCGCGCCATCAGCGGCCCGCTGGCCCAGGCGCAAATCACCGTCTATGAACAGGGAGAGGGCGCCTCTCCGAACGCCCTGTTGGAGTCCTTCAAAAGCGCCGAGCGGGCCGTCCTGCTGGGAACGCGTTCCTTCTGGGAGGGGGTGGACGTCCCCGGCGAGGCGCTCTCGGTGCTGGTCATCGTCAAACTGCCCTTCGACGTCCCCAGCGACCCGCTGGTGGCGGCCCGCGCCGAAACGTTCGAGGACCCCTTCAACGAGTACCACCTGCCGGAGGCGATTTTGCGCTTCCGACAGGGATTCGGACGGCTGATTCGGACGCAGTACGACCGCGGCGTGGTCGCCATCCTCGACCGCCGCGTGCTGACCAAGGCCTACGGCCGGGCATTCATCGAATCCCTGCCGCCTTGCACCGTCAAAGTCGGTCCGCTGGCCGAACTGCCGCGCAGCGCAGCCCAATGGCTGGAAGCATGAGAGAGGGAACAATGGACGAACTACAATGGGAATTGTTGACCGAAATCCACGGCCGGCTGGAGGCCGACTTATTGAAAAGTTATCTCGAGGCGCACGGCATTGACGCAGAACTCATTCAAGAGGCCGTTGGCCGGACCATCTATCCGGTCACCGTGAACGGCTTGGGGCTGGTTCAGGTTTTCGTCCCCAAAGCCAGGGCCGCCGAGGCGCGCGAACTGCTCGAGACGTTTCGTCAGGGCTAGACGCCAGGCCCAAGAGACTACGATTTGCGTTTTACCAGGAAGCAGTAAAAGAGATAAAAGCCCGTACACAGGCCGGCAACGATGAGAAAGATCGGCCAGCCAAAGGAAAGCGCCAGCCAGACGCCCTGGAGAGGCGTTCTGGCCAGCGGCCAGGCCAGCAACCAAAACACCGTCATCATCACGGAGAAGACGGTAGCAAAGACCGTCACCGTCCAGACGGCCATCCGCCGAATCTGCCGCTTTGGGTCATCCATTTTCTCCTCCTCTTCGGATAAGCAGCAAACCCCAAAATCTTTTGCCTTAGATAGCGACCTGTTGCTTTTCCACCACCACCCAGGCCGTGCTGGCCTCGTACTCAATATGAACCCGCGCGGCCGGATCGTCAAACAGGGCCGCGATGCGCTCGGCCGATAAAAATCGGCTGCGCATCAGCAACAATTTTTCGAACAGCGCAATCCACTTGACCGCCATCCGGCGGATATCCGGCTCGACGATCACGATCCGCCCGCCGGGCGCAGTCAACCGCCACAACTCGGCGGCGGTCTGGCGCTGATCGCGAACGTGATGCAACGTGTCCATCATGATAATCCGTTCGAAGATCGCCTCCCCGAATGGCTGCCGTTCGGCTGGCGCGCAAACCACCGGCAGGCCTTTCTGCCGGGCGCGCCGCAGCATTCCTCGCGACAGATCGACAAGGATCACCCCGCCTGCTTGTCCATGCAGACTGCGCGCCACGCGCCCGGTCCCGCCGCCAACATCGAGCAGGAGGCCCGAGACGGGCAGCGCAGCCAGGCGCATCATCATCGGGCCGGGAACGTAATCGGCCAGGCGGTTGTAAATACCGGCAATGAAATCGAAATGATCGAAGGACCTCATCAGGGACCGACCGTAATGTAATCTTTGATCCGATCAAAGGTGGCCGGGCCAATCCCCGGCACATTCTGCAAATCCCAAATCGTTTGAAATGGCCCGTTGGCCAGACGATACTCGACGATACTCTGCGCTGCCGTCGGCCCGATACCGGGCAGATCGTCCAACTCGTCAGCCGTGGCCGTATTGATGTTGACCCGCTGGGCGATGATGCGGCTGGTAGTCGGCACGCCCGGAACGTTGATCTGCGCTCCGTCCTGAACCAACGCCGCCAGGTTGATGCGATCCTGCTCGGCGCCCTCGACAAACCCGCCGGCCGCCTCGACCGCGTCGGCCACCCGGCTGCCGGGCGGCAGAAGGTAAACCCCGGGCGTTGCCACAGCCCCGGTGACATACACGACCAGCGACTTGGGCGTCTGGGTCGGCAAGAGCGTGACCGGCTGTCCTTCGGGGGCGCGGACGGTTAGATATAACAATCCGGCCGCCAGAAGGCCGATCAAAACGCCAAGAGCAATATACACCAGCGGTCTCCAATTCATCGTCTCCAGCCTCGAGCAGAGATTCTGTTTCGTTCCATCACATCTCGCCAATGCGTATTATATCAACAACAACGGATGGCAACATGCTATAATGCCTCCAACGGATTTCTCGCAGGAACACAGGCCATTGCCCCCGTGCTGCGATTTGTCCCCCTCTTCGCCGGCAAAATCCTTGCTGCCTTCGCTCTACCGCACCCGACGGAGGAAATTCTGCCTCCGACGCAATTTTGATAGAGATTGAGAATCAAGCGAGATAAGATTAAATCCAATCCATTTTTCTCCCAGAGAAAACGCTTATTTTGGCTACACGAAACATGCAGTCCGATCTCTTTTCCTCGGTCAACGAATCGGAATCCCTTCCCAAGAAACGCCCGTCGGTCGTAACTTTTCTGACCTTGTTCGTGTTATCTCTTTCAGCGTGGAACGGCTATCGCCTCGCCCAGGCCATTGCCCTGCGCGACATCCTGCAAGAATATGCCGCCCGGGGCGGGTTTCTCTATCCCGTCATCAGCGCAGGAATCTGGACGGTTGCCGGCCTGATCCTCGCCTGGGGAGTGTGGTGGGGAACGGCCTGGTCTCAGAAAACGGCTCTCGGCACAGCCATCCTGTATGGGGTCTGGTACTGGGCCGATCGGCTGATCGTGCAGATGCCTCGCTCGGATTGGAAATTCGCCCTTGGGGTCACAGTTATCCTGTTCGTCGCTTTCTATCTTGACCTTTTCGATCCGCGAACTTCTAACTACATCAAAAGTAGGACTCAGAGGTGACCATGAGCCAGACGAAAATCGAACAACTGCGCGCCCGCAAAGCCCAGACCCGTCTCGGCGGCGGCGCCGAGCGCATCGAGGCGCAGCACAAAAAGGGCAAACTGACCGCCCGCGAACGCATCGACCTGCTGCTCGATAAAAATTCCTTTCACGAGACGGACGCCTTCGTCATCCACCGCACGACCGATTTCGGCCTGGACAAGCAAAAATATCCTTGCGACAGCGTGGTCACCGGCTGGGGCACCATTGACGGGCGGCTGGTGTACGTGTTCTCGCAAGATTTCACCGTCCTGGGAGGCAGCCTGGGAGAAGTCCACGCCGAGAAAGTTTGCAAGATCATGGATATGGCCATCAAGAACGGCGCGCCGCTGATCGGCCTGAACGACTCGGGCGGGGCGCGCATTCAGGAGGGGGTCGTCTCGCTGGGCGGCTATGCCGACATCTTCCTGCGCAACACCCTGGCCTCGGGCGTCATCCCGCAAATCTCGGCCATTCTCGGACCCTGCGCCGGCGGCGCGGTCTACTCCCCTGCCCTGACCGATTTCGTCTTCATGGTCGGCGGAATCTCCTACATGTTCGTCACCGGCCCGGATGTCGTCAAGGCCGTGACCCGCGAAGATGTTTCGTTCGAGACTCTGGGAGGAGCCGGCATTCACGCCGAAAAATCGGGCGTCTGTCACGTGGCGGCCGAAAGCGAAGAGGACGCCTTCTTCCTGATCCGCAAACTGCTCGGCTACCTGCCGCAGAACAACATGGAAGATCCGCCCTACCTGCCCACCACCGACGATCCCTTGCGGGCCAGCGAGATTTTGGACGAAATCATCCCCGACGATCCCGGCAAACCTTACGATGTCAAAGAGGTCATCCAGGCCATCGTGGACGAGGGTCAATTCTTCGAAATCCACGCAGCCTATGCCCAGAACATCGTGGTCGGTTTTGCCCGCCTGGGCGGACATTCGATCGGGATCGTAGCCAACCAGCCGGCCGTCCTGGCAGGCGTGCTGGACATCCACGCCAGCGAAAAAGCCGCCCGCTTCGTCCGCTTCTGCGACGCGTTCAACATCCCCCTCGTCACGCTGGTGGATGTGCCCGGCTTTATGCCCGGCACCGAGCAGGAACACAACGGCATCATCCGCTCGGGCGCCAAACTGCTCTACGCCTACTGCGAGGCCACCGTCCCGAAACTGACCGTGATCCTGCGAAAAGCATACGGGGGGGCTTATATTGTCATGTCGAGCAAACACATTCGCGGCGACGTCAACCTGGCCTGGCCGAGCGCCGAAATTGCCGTGATGGGGCCGGAGGGGGCGGTCAGCATCGTCATGCGCAAGGAGGTGGAACAGGCCAGCGATCCGGTCCGGCGCAAGGCGGAACTGGTCGCCGAGTACCGCGAGAAGTTTGCCAATCCCTACGTGGCGGCCGAGCGCGGCTACCTCGACGATGTCATCGAGCCGCGCGAGACCCGCGCCCGGCTGTTCAACGCCCTGGAAATGTTGAACAACAAACGCGACTCCAACCCGCCGCGCAAGCACGGCAACATTCCCCTGTGAGCGACGAAGCGACGAGAGGTGCAATGTTCACGAAAATCCTGATTGCCAACCGCGGCGAGATTGCCGTCCGCATCCTGCGCGCCTGCCGCGAACTGGGCCTGGAAACGGTGGCGGTCTACTCGGAGGCCGATCGCCAGTCCCTGCACGTCCGCTATGCCGACGAGGCGTACCTGCTCGGCCCGGCGCCGTCGCGCGACTCATACCTGCGGGGCGACAAAATCATCGACATCGCCCGCAAGTGCGGCGCGACCGCCATCCACCCGGGATACGGTTTCCTGGCCGAACGGGCCGACTTCGCCGAAGCCTGCGCCGACGCCGGCCTGACCTTTGTCGGGCCGAAACCCGAATCCATTGCTGCCATGGGTGACAAAGCCCGGGCGCGGGCGACGGTCGCCCGCGCCGGCGTGCCGGTCGTCCCCGGCACAGAGGGCACCGCCGGCCTGAGCGATGACGAACTGCTGGCGCTCGCGCCGCAAATCGGCTTCCCGCTGCTCATCAAGGCCACTGCCGGCGGCGGCGGCAAAGGGATGCGCGAGGTCAACCGCCTGGAGGAGATGCCCGCCTTGCTCCACGCGGCTCGCCGCGAGGCGGAGGCCTCTTTCGGCGACGGCAGCGTCTATCTAGAGAAATTGGTGAAGGAAGCGCGCCATATCGAATTCCAAATCCTGGCCGACCATCACGGCAACATCATCCACCTGGGCGAACGCGAATGCTCGCTGCAGCGCCGCCACCAGAAACTGCTCGAAGAGGCGCCCTCCCCCTTCCTCGGCGACAACGAAGACCTGCGTGCCCAAATGGGCAAGATGGCGGTCGAGGCGGCGCGGGCCGTCGATTACCGCAACGCCGGGACGGTCGAGTTCCTGGTGGACAAGGACGGCAATTTCTTCTTCCTCGAGATGAACACCCGCCTGCAAGTGGAACATCCCGTCACCGAGATGATCACCGGCATCGACATCGTTGCCGAGCAGGTGCGCATCGCCCGCGGCCGCCAGATCTCCTACCGACAGGAAGAGGTCCGGCGCATCGGGGCAGCCATCGAATGCCGCATCAACGCCGAAAACCCCTACGAGGATTTCATGCCCTCGACGGGAGTGATCACCCACATCCTGGCGCCCACCGGCCCGGGCGTGCGGATCGACACCGGCGTCTATCCGGGCTTCGAAATCACCCCCTACTACGACCCGATGATTGCCAAACTGATCGTCTGGGGCGAGACGCGCGGCCAGGCCATCTTGCGGACGCGGCGCGCCCTGGAGGAGTACAAAATCGTCGGCGTGCACACCAACATCCCTTTCCATCAAACCATGATGGACTCGCATCGTTTCATGGGCGGGCAGTACGACACCCGCTTTGTCGAAGAACGCTACTCCATCCGCGAAGCAGAAGAAAACCGCGAAACCTATCCACATATTGCAGCCATCATGGCCACCCTGGTTGCTCATCACGAAATGGAAAAACGCGCCCAGATCGTCCGGCGCAACGAACGGGATACGAGTAACTGGAAGTGGTTCGGGCGCTGGGAACGAATGCGCGGATGAGGAGGCCAGAATGAAATACATCGCCACTCTCAACGGCACCGAATATCCGGTCGAGATCATTGATGAACGTCACATCCGCCTGAACGGCTCGGTGCAAGAAGTCGACTTCGTCGCCATCGGCAACCAGCCGGTCTATTCGCTGATCCTGGACGGGAAATCCTACGAGGCCTACATCTGCCCGGAAGGCGAGACCTGGCAGGTGCTGCTGATCGGTCAACAGTATGAGGTAAAAGTCGAAGAAGAACGCGAAAAGCGGCTGAAGCGGCCGGTCAACGCCGCCCCGGCCGAGAGCGGCGAATTCCATCTCAAGGCGCCCATGCCCGGGCTGATCGTGGCCGTGCCGGTGAAGGAAGGCGAGGAAGTCAAAAAGGGTCAGGTGCTGGTCATTCTCGAGTCGATGAAGATGCAAAACGAACTGCGCTCGCCGCGAGCCGGCAGAGTGGAGCGCATCCGCGTTGGCGCCGGCGACAGCGTCGAGCAAAAACAGACCTTGCTCAGCATCGTGTGAAGAAATGGCATTCGAGGAGATCGAGGTCAAATTCTATGTCCGCGCCCTGGAGCCGATCGCCGAGCGTCTCGCCCGCCTGGGCGCGGCGAGGCTGCGTCCGCGCGTCCTCGAGGTCAATCTGCGCTTCGACCTGCCAGACGGCAGCCTGCAACGGACAGACCGCGTTCTGCGCCTGCGCACGACGACCGGCGAGCCGGCCCGCCTGACCTACAAAGGCCCCGGCCAGCCACGCGGCGGCGTCCGCATCCGCGAGGAGATCGAATTCACCGTCGGCGACGGCGCGGCGGCGCGCGCCTTTCTCGAAGCGCTGGGATTCCGCCTTGCGACCACTTACGAAAAATACCGCTGCATCTATGAATTCGCCGGCAGACACATCATGCTCGACGAACTACCCTACGGCTCATTCGTCGAGATCGAAGCAGAAGACCCCGACGCCCTCCGAGAAACCGCCACGGCACTCGGCCTGGATTGGGAAAAACGGATCCCGGTCAGTTATCTGAATCTGTTCGAGAAAGTGTGCCAGGCGCGCCGCCTGACTTTCCCCGATCTAACCTTCGAAAATTTCAGCGGCCTGCACATCGAAGCCGCAGACTTGCAAGTGCAAGCCGCCGATTGAAACACACGCCTGCGGGAGTTATGGCTCGACAAGTTCGAGGCGGCCTTCTGCCGTCCAGCGAACTTGCCGGACCTCGCCCGTTTCCCCCAACAGAGGTGGTAACAAGCGCGCCAGGGCGGCTGTCTCGCCGCTGGTATAGAAGCGCAGCGATCCGCCTCCCGCTCCGGCCGCCCGCTTTCCGGACGTCTCGAGCAGGTAGCCGGTCCGACGCGCCACCGCCGGGGCCGGGTCAATGACCCGCACCGACGGCCCGGCGATTTGCTCGATGAGCGGGATGACGAACGGGTAATGCGTGCACCCCAGCACGATCGTATCAATGCCCTGAGCCAGCATCGGCAGGAGCGCGTCCTCCAGAATGGCGCGCGTTTGTGGCGAATCCAGTTCGCCGCGCTCGATCTGCCCCACCAAACCGGGACAGGTATGCGGCAACAACCTGACCCCATGGGCAAACCGTTCCACCACAGAGGCATACAGCGCCCCCTGGAAAGTGGCCGGGGTCGCCAGGACGCCGACCACGCCCGTATGAGTCGTTTCGGCCGCCGGTTTGACCGCCGGCTCCATTCCCACGAAGGGAACCTCGGGAAAGGTCTGACGCAGGTGATGCAGGGCCGCCGCCGAGGCCGTATTGCAGGCAACGACGATCAATTTTGCGCCCTGGTCGAGCAAGAAGCGGGTAATCGCCTCCGCAAAGACGCGCACCTCTTCCAGAGGGCGCGGCCCGTAGGGAACGTGTCCCTGGTCGGCAAAATAGATGACCGCCTCGTGGGGCATCTGCGCTCGGATGGCACGCAAGACCGACAGGCCGCCGACGCCCGAATCGAACACCCCGATGGGCCTCTCCGAACTCATCGGCCTCCGTCGGCAGCCGCCTCGACAAACGCCCGAAACAGCCGCTGCGCGGCCGGCTGGTCGGTCAGCCACTCGGGATGCCACTGGACGGCGACGCCAAAAGGATGCTCTTCCACTTCCAGCGCTTCCACCAATCCATCGGGAGCAAACCCAACCGGCCGAAGCCGGGTCGGAACATCCTTCACCCCCTGATGGTGCAAACTGTTGACCTGTAGCAGTGTTTCACCAAGATAAGCCGCCAGCCGGGAAGTTGACTCGATCCGTACCGAATGGACCAGGCGTGCGCGCTCGGCCCCCGAGTCATAGGCATGTTGAATGGCTCCAGGCATCTGATCGGCCACATCGGTGTACAACGTCCCGCCCAGAGCAACATTAATCAATTGCAGCCCGCGGCATATGCCCAGAATAGGCTTGCCCAGGTCAACAGCCGTTCGGGCGAGCAGAAGTTCGAGGGCATCGCGCTCCTCGTCCACGTCCGCCAGGCGGGGATGTTGTTGGCCGCCAAAGACCTCGATGGCAATATCCCCTCCGCCGGTGAAAACAATCCCGTCCAAACGGTCGAGAAGGGCGCGGATGACCGTTTCGTCCAGCCCAGAGGGGATCAGCAACGGCGCCCCGCCAGCCTCCTCGATGGCGCGAATGTATTGGTGCATCAGAGCGGCAATCGGATAACCGTGCCGGTTCTTTTGATTGTAGGTGGTCAAGCCGATCAGCGGAAGAGTCATGAGGTGTTGTTCCAAAAGAGAAAAGGGCGCAGAAACCTGCACCCTTTTATTTTAAGCGAAAATGGATTTACTCGAACTTCTGCTTTAGATTGGCCCGCTTTCCGGTGCGACCGCGCAGGAAGTACAACTGCGCCCGACGGACACGCCCGTGCCGCTCGACCACGACCTTGTCCAGGCGCGGCGAATGCAGCAGGAAAGTCCGCTCCACGCCAATGCCATTGCTGGCCGTGCGGCGAACCGTAAAGTTGGCATTGTTTCCACCCTTGCGAAGGCGAATCACCGTGCCTTTGAACTCCTGAATACGCTCACGTCCGCCCTCTTTGATCCGCACGTGGACACTGACCGTATCCCCAGGCCGAAGTTCGGGAATGTTGGGGTTGGCTTCGACGCCGAAATTCTTGTTCAAGTCGATCATCTCTCATCATCCTTGCGTAAAAGACTGCCGCCTACCGGCGCGGGGCGAGATTATAACATGCGTTCTAGAATGAGGCAAGGCCAGATTGCCTCGTTATCGGGTATAATTCCGCCACCGGCCCCCGTAGCTCAGTCGGATAGAGTAATGGACTTCGAATCCAGTGGCCGCGAGTTCGAGCCTCGCCGGGGGCGCTCTACGGCAATGACTCACTCCTTGCCTGCAGAAAAGGAGTGAGTTTTGTTTTCGTCCGGCATCGCCCGTCTTGTGATTGGCAGCCAGATGGTAAAGGACGCCCCGCGGTCGTTGTCCCCTCTCCCCACTTCAATCCGGCCGCGATGCATCGTGACTACTTCCTTGACGATGGCCAGCCCCAGTCCTGTGCCGGGCGCGCCGGACTCGTGACCGGCCTTGCCGCGATAGAACCGCTCAAACAAATGCGGCATATCCTCCTCGTTGATTCCCGGCCCGTTGTCCTGCACGCAGAACAACGCCCACTCCTGCCCATCGTCTTCCTTGAGACCAGTACTGACTCTCACCCGACCGCCTCGGGGAGTGTAATTCAAGGCATTGGTGAGAAGGTTGGAGACCGCCTGCGCCATCATCGGCTCATCGAGCCAGACTTCGAGCAGCGCCGGATGTAGATTCACTTCCAGAGTCAGCCCCCGATCCTCTGCCAGGCAACGGCGGTCCTCCACCAAAGAATGCACCAGGGCATTCAAGTCGTGCCGCTTTGGATTGAGAGATATCTGACCCAGATCCATTCGTGAAAGGTTGAGCAGGTCTTCGATCAGGATGCGCAAACGGCTCAATTCGCGGCCAATGACATCCAGGCGCTCCTCCGTCTTGACGTTCGGCTGCGAACGGAGCATCTGATAGTAGAGAAGGAGATTGGTCAAGGGCGTCCGCAACTCGTGGTTGACATTGGCAATGAACTGGGACTTGAGGCGATCGGCCTCCTGGGCCTTGCGGAGGGCCTCGATGAGGTCGGTCGTCCGCTCGGCCACGCGTTCCTCCAATTCGACGGCATGCCGCTTGGTTTGTTCGTGCAGCCGCATACGACGGATAGCATTGCCGGCAATCTCGGCCAGCGTGACCAACAGGCGGGCATCCTGGGAGTTGAATTCCCGTTGCGCCGACGCCGAAACCAGGATACTTCCGATGGCTTCCTGTTCGGAGCGAATCGGCACGCAGACCGCCCCCCACCCCGAAGGAATCAGGCCGTCAATCGTATCGGGGGTAAGCGAATCGCCGGCAACATCGTTCGAAAAATAGATGTCGCCGGTCTCGAAGACCGAGCCGGGCAGCCCCTCCCCGCGGCGTACCTCAATGTGGGCGATCTTCTCGCACCAGCCGCGTCCGACCGTCTGCCTGAGCACGCCCACCTGCGGATCGTACAGCCAGACGCCGCCTGCCTCGGCTCCGAGCATTTGGAGCGTTTCGTCGAGCAGTTGCGGAATCATATCGTCAACCGACTCGGCCAGCCGCAAGGCCGTCGAAATACGATTGATGGCTTCCAACTCTTTCAACCGCAAGCGCGTCTCTTCGGCCAAGCGGGAACGTTCCACGCTGGCGCAGATCTCGCGCGCCGCCGATTCGACCAGCGCCACATCCTCCGCCGCCCAGGCACGCGGCGCGGCCGAGGCCACCATCATCCCGCCCAGCCAACGCTCGGCCGACTGGAGCGGAACCAGGATGGAGGCGCTCACCCCGATCGAATCAAAAAACTCCTTCATCGCCCGGGTTTCTTTTCCCCATTCCGAGACGACCACCGTGCGATTCGGCTCCCAATAACCAGCCGCGGCATCCAGCATCGGACGAAGGTCGAACGGAATGCCGCGCGTCACCAGGTACTGAATGTTGAAAGGCGACCAGCCCAGCCAGACTGCCCCGCTCTCAAGGCCGAGAGCCTGCAACAGTTGATCCAAGGCTGTGGAAAGTAACGTATCCAAATTGGCATCGGTGCGGGTCGAGGCGGTGATGATGGCGTTCAGGGCCGCCTGGCGAACCGCCCGCCGACGGGTTTCCTCGAACAAACGAGCATTTTCGATGGCGATGGCAGCCTGATTAGAAATCGTAATCAACAAACGTTCATCGTGCTCGCTGAAGGCGTCCGGCTCCGGACTCTCGACGTTGATGCAGCCGATCAACTTCCCTCCCACCTTCAAAGGTACACACAACTCGGAACGCGTCTCGGTGTTCGCCTCCAAGTAATTTGGGTCGTTGTGCACGTTCCCAACGCGGATGGCTTGGCCATTCTTGCACACCCATCCGATGATGCCGTCCTCATACGAGGTAATCAAATTGCCGATGCGGGCAAATTCGGCCCTCCAGGCCTCGCCGGTCAATCCCATGCTGCAATAGGCCAGCAGCACCGGCCGCTGATTTTCCTGATCGATCACCCAAATCGAACCCTGCCAGCGCAACAGTTGCTCCAGCGCTTCCACAATCCGCTGAGCCACCGCTTTGAGGCTGTGAATCTGCGCCGCAGCCAGACTGGCCTGATAGAGCACCTCCAATTCGATCAGCCGCTGCCGCGTCTCTTCGAATAAGCGCGCATTATGAACGGCGCCGGCGGCCGCACCGGCAAAGAAAAGCAGCAAATCGATGTCCGATTGCCCGTAGGTCCGATTTGTGCTGCCCGTCCCTTGATCGACCTCGTAAACCGTCAGCACCCCCACCAATTCGTTGCTGTAAAGCATCGGAACGGCAACCACCGCCGTGACAGGGACCGTATCGAATTTATCGGCGCGGTGCTCCCAGGTGCGGTAATCGTCCACCACCAGGGGCAGACGGGTCTGCATCACCTGGCCGACCAATCCTTCGCCCGGATTCAAACGTTCGCCCACCCATCCCTGATAGCCGTGCGCCACCCTCAATTCCGACTGATTGCGCTCATGATCGTACAGGTAGATGCAGCAGCCCGCCGCGCCAAGCAAATGGGCCGCCCGATCGACAATAATGCGCATCAGGCTTTCGATCTCGCGCTGCGTCGAGATGTCGCGAATGGTCTCGTACAACGCCGAGAGTTCATCGGCGCGACGCCGGATAAAGGCCTCGCTCTCCCGCAATGCATCTTCGGCGCGTTTGCGCTGGATCGCGCTGGCCACCTGGGAGGAAACGAATTCGAGAATGCGCAATTCCCGTTCGCCGAGCGCCTTTGGATCGTTATAATCCTGCACCACCATCACACCGATGGTCCGATTGTCAATGATGAGCGGAACCCCCAACCAAATCGGTGAAGGCGTGCCGACCAGTGCGATCTCGCCGCTTTGCTCGAGCGCCCGATGAACGGCAAGATCACACAAGAGCGACTTCCCGGTCCGCAGAATGTATTCCGTCAGCCCGCGCCCCGCCTTGACTCGCAGCGCCGGCCGGTCATACTCATCCACATAATACGGAAACGTCAATTCATGGCTTTCTTCGTCATAAAGAGCAATGTAAAAATTCCTGGCCGGCATGACCTCGGCAACGATCTCGTGCAGCGCGGCGTACAAGTCCATCAGATTCCGGGCGCGATCGGCCGCCTGGGCAATGCGATAGACGGCATCCTGCAAAAACTCGGAGCGCTTCTGTTCGGTCACATCGAAGGCCGTCCCAAAGCCGGCCGGTTTCCCCTCCAGCATGATCCGCCCAGACGAGATGTCCACCCAGCGTTCTTCCCCTTTTTTCGTGCTGATTTTGAACACGCCGCGGGTGGGGACCTCTTCCCCGCGCTGCAAGGCCAGCGCCCAGGTGCGGACCGACTTCCTTGCCCCCGTCGGAACCAGATCATAGAAATTCATTCCCAACAATTCCTGACGGGAATAGCCGGTTATCTGCTCGGCAGCATGATTGACATAACGCAGACGAGTGCCCTGGAAAACGAATACTGCCGCGCTCGTCGTTTCGGCCAGCGCGCGAAAGGTCTCATCCCTCAACGGGAGAGGAGACGACGAAACGGCCGATCTAGCAGGCATGGAAATTATCAATCGAGGCAATCATAGAGTCGCTGTAAGTATAACAGCAGATAAACTTTTAAGCATGATCCCCCACGACAAATTGCACGGAAGCGATTCGGATTATAGAGTGTCGACTTGCTTCGACGCCAGAGGCACAACAAAAACGAAGCGGCTGCCGCGACCTTCGCCTTCGCTTTCAGCCCAGATGCGCCCGCCATGCGCCTCGACCAGATGACGGGCGATTGTCAAGCCGATGCCCGCCCCGCCGCCAGTCCGCCGTGACCTAGACTTATCCACCCGATAGAAACGATCGAAGATGCGCGCTAGATGTTCGGCCGGGATGCCAGCGCCGGTATCCGTCACCGAGAGGCGCGCCTGACCGGCGTCCGCTTCCAACCGCACGGTCACCTGTCCGCCGCCAGGAGTATACTGCAAGGCGTTGTTCAGCAAATTCGTCAACACCTGTCCAATGCGGTCGGCGTCGGCCAAGACAACCAGCGGCTCGGGCGGAAGTTCGACGGTCAGCCCCACACCTTTGGCCTCGAACGCCCGCGCCAGACGCCGTCGGGCTGTCTCGACCAAATCCTGCATCTTCAACGGCGCCCGGTCGAGGCGATAGGCGCCCGCCTCGACCCGCGAGAGTTCCTGCAAATCGTCCACCAGCCGGCTCAACTGGTCGGCCTCTTGGCCCAGTTGCTCGAATGTTTCGGGGGTGGCCGGTAAGATGCCGTCTGCCAGCCCCTCCAGCGACCCCTTGATGGCCGTCAGCGGGGTGCGCAGTTCGTGGGCCACGTCGCCGATCAATTGACGGCGCAACGTTTCGGTCTGGGCCAGTTTTCCGGCCATGCGGTTGAAACTCTCGGCCAGCAAACCGATTTCGTCCAATCCGCCCGGCGGGACGCGCTCATCGTAATTTCCCTCGCTGATGCGCTGGCTGGCGACGGTCATCGCCCGAATAGGCGCCGAGAGTCGGCGGCTGATCAGCCAACTGACCAGCAGGGCAACCAGGAGAGCGGCCAGGCCGGCCCAGGTGAGCGCCTCGCTAAAACTGGCGCGAAAATTCTGATACAACATCCCCCCCCCGCTTCCGGCGCCGCGCCCCATACCCATCCCCGGCCCGCCCCCTTCCATCATCCCCATGTGACGGCCGTACACGCCTGGCAAAGAGACCTGCACAGCCAGCGCCAGCACCAGCAGCGTGACGGCAATCACCACCAGATAAGACAGAAACAAGCGCAGACTCAAACGGCGGATTTTCATAGCGGCTCATCCTCAAAGCGGTAGCCGACCCCGCGCACGGTGACAATCAAATCGTTCCGGCCCAGTTTCTGACGAACGTGCCCCAGATGCACATCCACCACGCGCGTGTCCCCGTAGTAATCGTAACCCCAGACCTTTTCGAGCAATTGTTCGCGGCTCAGCACCCGGCCGCGGTTCTCGGCCAGGGCCAGCAACAAATCGAACTCGATGGCCGTCAGCGTCACCGGCCGCTCGTCCACGCTGACCAGGCGAGCGCCGCTATCAATGCGCGCATGACGAAAAGACAAGACGACCGGCGCGGCCCCAGCCCCGGTCCCTGCCCGCAGACGGCGCAGAGCAGCCTTGATGCGCGCCACCAGTTCGCGCGGACTGAACGGCTTGGTGACGTAATCGTCCGCCCCGACCGACAGGCCAACGATCTTGTCCGTCTCCTCGGTGCGGGCCGTCAACAGGATGACGTACACGTCCGATTCGCGCCGCAGCCGCGACAGCACCTCCAGGCCGTCCAGACCCGGCAGCATCACGTCCAGGACGATGATGTCCGGCCTGTAGGCGCGGGCCGCCTTGAGCGCCGCCTCGCCGTCGGCAGCCGTGTACACCTCGTAATGTTCCGCCTTCAGGTACGAAACGACCAGATTGAGAATGGCGGGCTCGTCATCTACCACCAGAATCTTTGCGTTCGACATCTTCTCTCCCTAACGATCAGAGCTCACAAGCCTATTGTAACAAACCCTCCGCCGGTTCTGTGAAGATTTTGTAAAGCAGAGAGGCTCGCCGAAGACGGCTTTCTCAGATGATATAATGGGGATATGCCAGAAGAACTTACCAATCTCCCCCGGCGCAAGATTGCCGTCCTCATTGACGGCGATAACGCCACCGCCAGCCTCCTGCCCCAAATGCTGGTCGAGGCCGGCAAATATGGACTGGTCACCGTCCGGCGCATCTACGGCGACTGGACGACCACCAGCATGAATTCCTGGAAAGACATCCTGAACTATCACGCTTTCCAGCCGGTACAGCAATTCCGCTACACGGTGGGCAAGAACGCCACCGACAGCGCCATGATCATCGACGCCATGGACATCCTCCACTCCGGCGTGGTGGACGGCTTCTGCCTGGTCTCCAGCGACAGCGACTACACCCGCCTGGCGACCCGCATTCGCGAGAGCGGCGTCTTCGTGATGGGCATCGGCGAGAAGAAAACGCCCAAGGCATTCGTCAACGCCTGCGACGTATTCGTTTACACCTCCAACCTGGTGGCCGAGGAAAAGGTCGTCCGCGCCAACGGAGCGCGCCGCGGGCAGGCACGACGCAAATCTGCAACCCCCGCCCCCAGCCCCGCCCCCGCCGAAACCGAAAGCGAAAACGACCCGATTCCGATCCTGCGCCAGGCCTATGCCATCGCCGAACAAGAGGACGGCTGGGCGCGGCTCGACCACATGGGCAACGCCCTGGCCCAACTCGACCCCGGCTTCGACCCGCGCACCTACGGCCACCGCCAACTCTCGCGCCTGATCGCCAGTTACAAAGACGTCTTCCAGATGCGCACGCAGGAAATCGACGGCAGTACGCTCTTCTACGTAAAGATGAAAGAGTAAATTTTCATCGGGCGGGGCCTGGCCCTTCGAGAAAAGCACCGGCGCCTCGGGGAGCAATCAAAGACTCATAAACCCGGACAATCTGATCAGCAATCACTTGCCAATCATATTGCCGGGCATACTCGGCTGCCGCCGCCCCCATCTGTCTTCTTAGCACTTCGTCCCCCAACATAGTGGCCAATTTATCACACAACTTTGGCGCGTCATCCACCGGCACGGTATAGCCGGTCACGCCGTCTTGTACCAGAAAGGCCAATCCGCCCACCTGCGAGGCAATGACCGGCGTGCCGCAAGCCATCGCCTCCAGAGCCACCATTCCAAACGATTCGTAGTGCGAAGGCATCACCACCACATCGGCCGCAGAATAGTAATACGGGAGTGTATCCTGACTGCGCTTGCCGAGAAAGACCACCAATTTCCCCATGGCCAAATCGTCGCACATTTTTTGCAAGCGCGCCATCTCGGCGGTTATCTTGTCGGGGCCGGCCTCCGGTTCGCCGCCGATCACCATCAGCGAAACTTGTTCGCCCCCCCGCATGCAGCGCAGGCAGGCCATGGCACGAATCAACGTATCTATCCCCTTGAGCGGCTCGATTCGCCCGACGAACAGCACGGCGCGGCGCTCGAGCGGCAGGCCGACAAACTGGCGCGCCTCGTCGGGAGGAATGGGATAAAAGTGACAGGTATCCACGCCGGGGGGAATGATGACGATTTTGGAAACGTCTGCCTTATAGAGCCACTGCAACTGGGTTTGCTCGGCTACGGTCGCGGCGACAATGAGATCGGCGCGGCGCAGGACGCGGCGCTCCCCCTCCAGCCGGTACGCGCCCTCCCGCTCCGCGTCCGAGCGGGCGATGCGGTTCTTCATCTCCCCCAGGGTGTGGAACATGTGCAGGATCGGCGTCCCGCCCCAGGCGTCCGACAACGCTTCGGCCGCCAGGCCCGACATCCAGTAATGACTGTGCAGAACGTCGTAACGAATGCCCTTTTCGGCGGCAAACGCTTTGATTCCCTCGACAAACTGCGGAAGGTACACCGCCAGTTCCTGTTTGGGGAGCGGCACCTCCGGCCCGGCCGGCACATGGACGACGCGATTGCCGTAGCCGAGATCGTGCAAGACATGCGGCACATGCTCGTCCTGCGAGCGGGTGAAGACGTCCACATGAATGCCCTTGCGGCCCAGCGCGAGGGTCAGGTCGCGCACATAGACGTTCATGCCGCCGGTATCTTTGCCGCCCAGCGTAGCCAGCGGGCAAGTATGGTAGGAAAGCATCGCAATATTCATCGAGAAAAAGTATATCAGAGGTTGTCAAGTTGCAAAAAACGCTGGTATAATCCCGCCGCTGTAAAATGCCACCATAGCTCAGCCGGTAGAGCAGACGTTTCGTAAACGCCAGGTCAAGGGTTCGAATCCCTTTGGTGGCTCCAGCCAAAGCCCCGCGCGTTGGCGCGGGGCTTTGAGGTTTCCGGGAAGGGGGCTTCTATTCCTGACCGCCCGGCAGATTGATGACCATCAGGCGCGGCTCGGTCATCTCTTCGATGGCATAGCGCGGTCCCTCGCGGCCCTCACCGGAGCCTTTGACGCCGCCATAGGGCATCTGGTCGATGCGGAAGGTCGAGACATCGTTGACCTGCAGCCCGCCGACCCGAATCTCCTCGAAAGCCCGCAGGATGCGATTCACATTCTGGGTGAAGATGCCCGACTGCAAACCGTAGTCGGTGTCGTTGGCCAGGCGGATGGCCTCGTCCCAGGTATCGTATGGAGAGACCGTAATGACCGGGGCGAAGATCTCGGTGCGGTTGACGCGCATCTCGGGGGTCGTGTCGGTCAGGACGGTGGGATAGAGAAGCGCGCCCTCCAGCCGCCCGCCGTAAGCGATGCGGGCGCCCTGGGCAACGGCCTCCTGCACCTTTTCATAGGCCTCGGCCGCTGCCCGCTTGTCAATCATCGGCCCGACGACCGTCTCGGCCAGGCGCGGGTCGCCGACGGTGAAACCGGCGAACTTGTCGAGGAGCATTTCCAGCGCCCGATTGTAGATAGGGCGGTGCAGGAACACCCGCTGCACCGAAATGCAGTTCTGTCCGGCGTTGGCCACCCCGCCGTTGGCAATCCGACCGATGGCGTACTCCAGGTTGGCGTCCTCGTGGACGATGGCAGCCGCGTTGCCGCCCAGTTCCATGCAGACCCGCTTGTGCCCGGCCAGGCTCTTGAGATGCCAGCCGACCTCGGAACTGCCGGTGAAGGTCAAAAAGGCAATGCGCGGGTCGGTGGCCAGTTTCTCGGCCTTTGCTCCCCGACAGGTCACCACGCTGACCGCCTCGGGCGGATAACCGGCCTCCAAAATCATCTCGCCCAGGATCAGCGCCGAGAGCGGCGTGGCAGAGGCCGGCTTGAGAATGAAAGCGTTGCCGGCTGCCATGGCAGGGGCCACTTTATGGCAGGCCAGGTTGAGCGGATAGTTGAACGGGGCAATACAGGCGATGACGCCGAGCGGGAAACGCCGCACGATTCCCAGCCGGCCCTCGCCCAGTTCGGTCCAGTCAATCGGGACGATCTCGCCGCCGATGCGTTTGGCCTCCTCGGCCGAAATCCGCACCGTCTCTTTGGCGCGCGCCACCTCGGCGGCCGCCACGCTGCGAGTCTTGCCGCCCTCCAGGATCAGGGTCTCGATGAGTTCCTCGCTGCGGCGCTCCATCTGGGCCAGCAGGGCAAGCAAAATCCTGGCGCGGGCGTGGGAAGGCAATCTGCGGGTCGTCTCGAAGCCGCGCCGGGCGGCGAGGATGGCCTCTTCGAGGTCGCTGTCGGCGGCCTGATACACCTCCGCCACCAGGTCATCGTTATAAGGGAAACGAACTTCGGCCGTTTCGGCACTCGTGCGCCATTGGCCGCCGATCAGGAAAGCATGTTTTTTCATCTGCTATTCACCTCCATTACAAATGTCCGAGTCCAACCAGCGACAGCGGCCCCGTCTGCAAAATCGATTCGCCGAAGAGTTTGCGAGCAACAGCATAAGCCTCTTCGCCGGTCAAGGTCTGGCGGGGATGGATCATCACATGCATTGGGGTCGGCGGAACGTGGCTGCCCACCGACTGCAAGTAGTGGATCCCGGTCAAGAGCGCTGCGCCGTTGCGCTGATAGAATTCGATGCGGCGCTCAGCATTACGCCGCCTTTCGGGCTCCTCGCAATGATCGGGGATCTCCACTTCGAAAAGCAAAAGATCGGCCGAGCGAAAGACATCCTCCACAATAAGACGATAATAGGCGCTGCCCAGGCCCTTGCCGCGGGCGGCCGGAGCAATGGCAATGTACCACAAAAATCCGACCTTCCACAGGGGGAACATCTGATAGGCGGCCATCCCACTCAACGTTCCTTGCGGATCGAGAAGGGCCGAGAGAAAAACTTCCTCCGAGGTGCCCGCCTCGATCTTCTCGAGCAAATGCAGAAACGCGGAGACCAATACCCTCTCCTCCGCAGGAAAGGATGTCTCGTAAAGGTCGAACCAGGCAGAGAGAAGGGGGTCCAAACGGCCCGAGAGAAGACGCACACTATAACCGGAAGGCAACATAATCCAGCGCTCCAAATGTCAGAAGGTTCTCTTCTCGGGTGCCGGCATGACTGCCTCCAAAATGGAAATGGGACACAACATCACAATTATATGCGCGACTCTCCACCCTGAGAACAGCGCCCGCTGACGAAAAGGAAAAGGTATAATTCAACCATGAGCAAACGCGATTCCCCCCTCGTCATCGGCATCGCCGGCGGATCGGGTTCAGGCAAGACGACCGTCGCCCAGACCATTCTGCAGCGCGTCGGCCCGCCGCGCATCGCCTTCCTGCAGCACGACTCGTACTACCGCGACCTGAGCGGCCTGCCCCCCGCCCGCCGCGCCGAAGTCAACTTCGATCACCCCGACTCGCTCGAAACCGACCTGCTCATCCAGCACATCCTCGACCTGAAAGACGGGCGGCCGGTCGAAGTCCCGGTTTACGACTTCGCCACCCACAGCCGCACGGCGCAGACCTTCACCGTTCAGCCGCGCCCGGTCATCCTGGTCGAAGGAATCCTCATCTTCGCCGAAAAAGCCCTGCGCGACCTGTTCGACGTCAAAATCTTCGTGGATACCGACTCCGACATCCGTTTCATCCGCCGCCTGCAGCGCGACATCGCCGAACGCGGCCGGACGGTCGAATCGGTCATCAAACAATACCTGACCACCGTCCGCCCGATGCACCTGGAATTCGTCGAGCCGTCCAAACGGTACGCCGACGTCATCATCCCCGAGGGCGGCTTCAACGTCGCCGCCCTGGATATGGTGGTGGCAAGAATTGAAGCGTTATTGTAGGACAGGCCTTCTGGCCCCTCGAATTTCATCTGGCCCGTCTTATTTCACAAGAAAGGATTTCCTTCCCATGAAACAATGGACCACCCCGCCCGCCATGCAGATCGACCCGGCCAAGAAATACACTGCCGCCCTGCACACCGAAAAGGGCGACATCGTCCTCGAACTCTTTGCCGACAAAGCCCCGCGCACCGTCAACAACTTTGTCTTTCTGGCGCGGGAAGGCTTCTACGACGGCGTCATCTTTCACCGCGTCATCGCCGACTTCATGGCCCAGAGCGGCGACCCAACCGGCCGCGGCTCGGGCGGGCCCGGCTACCGCTTCGAGGACGAGTTCCACCCCTCCCTGCGGCACGACAAGCCGGGCGTCCTCTCGATGGCCAACGCCGGCCCCAATACCAACGGCTCGCAGTTCTTCATCACCCACGTCCCCACCCCCTGGCTGGACGGCAAGCACAGCGTCTTTGGGCAGGTCATCGGTGGCATGGACGTGCTGCTCTCCATCCCGCCGCGCGACCCCGTCCGGCCGGAATATGCCGGGGTCAAGATCCTCTCCGTTGACATCGCCGAAGCCTGAAATGGACAAAGCCCCTGCGTCCGTCACCCCGCAAAAACCAAACTGGCTCGTCGGCCTCTCCCGCCTCCTGGCGCTCCTGATCGTCGTGGGCGTCACCGTAGGGGCCTACCTGCTCAAAGACAGAATCGAGAACTTTGCCGTTTACGGCTACCCGGGCATCTTTCTCATCACGCTGCTCTCCTACGCCACCGTCCTGATCCCCGTCCCCGGCCTGGCCATCGTCTTCGCCATGAGCGGACTGCTCCACCCGGTCGGCGTGGCCGCCGCGGCCGCGGCCGGCGCGGCGGTGGGCGAACTCTCCGGCTACCTGGCCGGGTACAGCGGCCGGGCGGTGATCGAAAACTGGAAACGGTACGAAGCCATTACTTCCTGGGTGCGTAAATACGGCGGCCCGGCCATCCTGGTCCTGGCGGCCATCCCCAATCCGGTCTTCGACCTGGTGGGCGTGGCCGCCGGCGTGCTCAAGATGCCGGTGCACAAGTTCCTGCTGTGGGTTTTCCCCGGCCAGTTGATCAAGATGCTGGTCATCGCTTACGGTGGCTCGCTCTCGATCGGGCGGATCCTTGGATAAACAATTTTGCAAACGATCTGCGAGGAAACATGCTTCACAAAATCGACGCCTATCTCGAAACCCATCTCGACGACTCGATTGCCGAGTTGTCGCGGCTGGTGGCCCAGCCCTCGGTCGGCGCCCAAAACTGGGGCATCCAGGAATGCGCCGCCCTGACCGCCGAGATGCTGCGCCGACGCGGCTTCGACGTCCGCATCCTGCCCACCGCCGGCGCACCGATCGTCTTCGGCGAACGCCAGGGCCAAAGCGACAAGACCCTGCTCTTCTACAACCACTACGACGTCCAGCCGCCCGAACCGCTCGACCTGTGGGAGACGCCGCCCTTCGAACCCAGCCTGCGCGACGGCAAACTCTACGGGCGCGGCGTCAGCGACGACAAAGGCCACCTGACCGCCCGCCTGTTCGCCCTCGACGCCCTGCTCGCCGAACTGGGCGACCTGCCCTGCGGCGTCAAATTCATCATCGAGGGCGAGGAAGAGACCTCCAGCGCCAGCCTGCCCGGCTTCGTCCGTCAGCACCTCGACCTGCTCAAAGCCGACGCCTGCATCTGGGAATTCGGCGGCGTGGACCACGAAGAGGCGCCGGTGCAATACCTCGGCCTGCGCGGCATCTGCTATGTGGAACTCTCGGTCGAGACGGCCGCAATCGACGTCCATTCCGGCCTGGGCGGCTCGATCTTCCCCAACGCCGCCTGGCGGCTGGTCTGGGCGCTGAACACGCTCAAGGGTCCAGATGAACGCATCCGCCTCCCCGGCTTCTACGACAAAGTGCGCCCGCCCTCGCAGCGCGACATCGAACTGATGGCCGCCCTGCCCGAAACCGCCGAGGTCTACAAACAGCAGTTCGGCGTCCGGGCCTTCCTCAAAGGTCTCCGCGAGGGGGTCGAACTGCGCGTCGAAGAAGTTTTCAGCCCCACCTGTACGATTTGCGGCCTGACCGCCGGCTACCAAGGCCCCGGCTCGAAGACCGTCCAGCCGGCGCGGGCCTCGGCCAAAGTAGATTTTCGTCTCGTCCCCGATCAACAGCCCGAGGACGTTCTCGACCAGTTGCGCCGCCACCTGGACGCCGAAGGCTTCGCAGATGTGCAAATTGCCTACCTGGGCGGCCAGGCCCCGGCCCGCACCGACCCCGATGATCCGTTCGTCACCCTGGTCGGCCAAACCGGGGACGAAGTCTACGGCAAGCCGCACCGCCTGGTGCCGCTCTCCGGCGGATCGGGGCCGAACGCGCCCTTCGTCCACGACCTGGGCCTGCCGGTCGCCACCGCCGGGCTGGGTCATCCCGACAGCCGCGCCCACGCCCCCAATGAGAACATCCGCCTGGATTTATATCTGAAACACGCCAAACACATGGCGCGCCTGATGATGGCTTTTGCCCAATAAAACTGGGCAATTGCTCTCTTGAAGAGAGCCGCCCGGTCGGGATATAATCACTCTATCCATCCGTTTCGAACTCAAAAGGAGGTTCTCATGCTCGTCGGCGAACGAATGTCTCATCCGGTTATTACCGTCCCGCCTGAAATGCCGATTCAGGAGGCGCTCAGCCTGTTCAGGTCGGAGCACATCCGCCGCGCCCCGGTGGTCAAAAACGGCAAAATGGTCGGCATCGTCTCGGAAAGCGATATTCTCAACGCTTCGCCCTCTTCGGCCACCACGCTGAGTATGTGGGAACTCAATTACCTGCTCAGCAAAATCACGGTCGAAAAAGTCATGCGCACAGACGTATTGACCGTAGACAGCGATTGCCCCATCGAGGAGGCAGCCCGCATCATGGCCGACAACAAAGTTGGCGGCCTGCCGGTCATGGAGGGCAAAAAAGTCGTCGGCATCATCACCGAGACCGATCTCTTCAAGATTTTCCTCGAACTGATGGGCGCCCGCGAGAAAGGCGTGCGCATCACCGTCTCAATCCCCGACAAACCCGGTCAATTCGCCCGCATCGGCAAAGCCCTGGGCGACCTGAACGCCAACATCATCGCCATGACCACCTTCCTGGGCCACGACACCAGCACCCGCACGGTGACCATCAAAGTCGTTGGCCTGCCGAAGAAACAGGTCAAAGAGGTCGTCACACCGCTGGTCGAATCGGTGCTCGACATTCGCGAAATGTAGACGGAACTCCTCCCGGCCCCAACCACAGCCGGGAGGAGGTTTTTTTCAGCGCCTGCGTTCCTTTTCCCCCGCCGGTTTTTTCAACGCCTTCACTTCCTGTTCGGTCAGATAACGCCACTGCCCTCGTTTGAGCCGCCCAAGTTCAAGGCTGCCCATCCGCACCCGGATGATCTTGACCACCGGCAGGCCGGTAGCCCGGCCCATCTCGCGGATCTGGCGCTTGTGGCCCTCCTTCAAAACGACCCGCAGCCAGGCCCCCTTGCCGAACTTCGATTCGACGAACACTTCCGCCGGCCGGGTGTGGTAGCCATCGGCCAGGACCATCCCCCGCCGCCAGAGATTCAACTGCTCAGCATCAGGATGACGCGCCACCAAGACGCGATATTCTTTCTCGTGCTCATAGCGGGGATGAGTCAACCGATTGGCCAGTTCGCCATCGTTGGTCATCAACATCAAGCCTTCCGAGTCGAAATCGAGACGCCCAACGGGATAGAGCGTGCCGGGCAGATCGATCAGGTCGCGCACCGTCTGCCGGCCGCCCGGATCGCGCACCGTCGAAAGCACGCCGCGCGGCTTGTAAAGCATCACATAGACTGTCGCCTCGGCCTCCAGCGGGCGCCCATCCACGGTGATTCGGTCGCGGACGGGATCGGCTTTATCCCCCAGACCGACCGGCTTGCCGTTAACCTGGACGCGCCCGGCAGCGATGATCGCTTCGCAAGCCCGCCGCGACCCATAGCCGGCGCGCGCCAGAATCTTTTGCAGGCGTTCTTCCATGCGTCAACCTTTCAGCGCCTCGTCATGGCCGTTGTCGTTCTCGGGCAGCGAAAGATCGAGAGGCGGCAGTTCGCTCAGCGAAGTCAACCCGAAGTGCTGCAAGAAGTCGGGCGTCGTCCCGTAGAGAATCGGCCGGCCCGGGCCTTCTGCCCGGCCGACTTCCTGAATCAGCCCCTTGCTCAACAGACTCTTCATCACCGCGTCGCTGCTGACGCCGCGCACCGACTCGAGATAAGGGCGCGTGACCGGCTGCTGATACGCGATGATGGCCAGCGTCTCGAGGGCGGCCCGGCTCAGGCGGCTGGTCGCCTCCAGGCCGAGGAAACGCTCGATCCGCTCGGCCGCCTGCGGGGCAGTCGTCAACTGCACCCGCCCCCCGTGACGCTGCAGGCGCAGACCGCGGCTCTGGAGTTCGGCCTCCAGCGCCTGCAGCCCCTCCTCGACCGCCGCGACCGAGATCTCCAAAGCAGACGCCAGTTGCCCCGCCGAGACCGGCTCGGCCGAGACGAAGAGCAAGGCTTCCAACAGGGCCGGCAGGTCTAATTCGGATTTTCCAGAGTCGCTCATGCTATAATAACTCCCATTCATCACAAAAGGATGATGCCATGAAATCGAACAAGACTTTCCTCCTGCTCGTGGCCGGCGCGCTTGGGACGGCCATCCTGGCCTGTACGATCAATGTCGGCGGCCCCGACTATCCGCCGGAAACCATCCCGGTCTCCACCGAAGCGGTGGGCGAGATGCGCAGCGCCATCCAGACGGCAGTCGCAGCCGGAGCAGAAAGCGGCCAGGTGACGCTCATCATCAGCGAGGTCCAACTGACCTCGTACCTGACCTACAAATTCGAATCGCAGCCCAACGCCATCCTGCACCATCCGCAGGTCTTCCTGCGCAACAACCAAATCCAGATATACGGAACGGCGCGCAGCGGCTATCTCGAGGCGACCGCCCGGGTGGTGATGGCGCCGGCCATCAATGACCAGGGAAAACTGTACCTGGAACTGGTCACCGCCGATTTCGGCCCTCTCCCCGTCCCCGACGGGCTGAGAGAAGCCGTCACCGCCGTCATCACCGAAGCCTACACCGGCTCCCTGGGGCCGGCCGCCACCGGCTTCCGCCTGCAGACCATCATCGTTGCCGAGGGCTACATGCTTCTCATTGGCGACATCCGTTGAACGTCAGGATTATACCAGCATCCCATGAGACGCTTCTTTTCCCCCCCAATCGCCCTTCTGCTGGCGCTGACGGCCCTCCTGCTGGCCGGCTGCGGCGCGCCCCGTTTGCGCCAGGAGGGGCTGCGCGTCGACCTCTACGTGGACGGCCTCGGCCAGCAAATCGCCCTGCCCGCCGGCAGCACCGTCCAGGACGCCCTGGACGCCGCCGGCGTCCGCCTCGGCCAGATGGACCGCGTTGAACCGCCCGTCTACACCGTCCTCTCCGACGGGACGCGCATCGTTGTAACGCGCGTGCGCGAGGAGTTCGAAACGCAGCAGGTCTTGATTCCCTTCGATCACCAGGAGTTGCGCAACGAGTCCATGCCGACCGGCGAAACGCGCCTGATTCAGGCCGGAGTCAACGGCGTGAAAGAGATCACCATCCGCCACGTCTACGAAGATGGTGTCGAGGTGCGCAGCACGATCGTCTCGGAAGTCATCCTCCAGGAACCGACCGCCGAGATCGTCATGGTGGGCGTCCAGACGCCCTTCGCGCCTCTGCCCATCCCGGGCCGGCTGGCCTACCTGGCAGCCGGCAACGCCTGGGTGATGGAGGGGACGACCGCCGCCCGCCGGCCGCTGGTCACAACCGGCGACCTGGACGGACGCATCTTCACCCTCTCGCCCGACGGCGAATACCTGCTGTTCACCCGCCGCTCGAGCCGCGACCCCGCCGAAGAAATCAACACCCTCTGGGCGATCAGCCTGACCAGCGAGGCGCCGACGCTCATCAACCTGCGCGTCTCCAACGTCGTCCATTCGGCCGAGTGGGTCCCTGGCCAGACCTATCAGATCGCCTATTCGACCGTCGAGCCGAGTGCGACCGCCCCCGGCTGGCAGGCCAATAATGATTTGTACCTCATGACATTCTACCGCTGGGGCCAGCGCGGCAACGCCACGCGCATCCTCGACGCCAACTACGGCGGCGTTTACGGCTGGTGGGGCACCATCTACCGTTTCTCTCCCGATGGCCGCCGCATCGTCTATACCCGCCCCGACGGCATCGGTCAGGTGGACGCCCGCGACGCCCTCCTCATCCCCATCCTCGAAATCACCCCCCTCAACACCCACAGCGACTGGGCCTGGGTCCCCGGCCTGGCCTGGGGCAGCGACAGCCAGACCCTCTTCGTCGTCACCCACGCCCCGCCAACCGGACTGGTCAGCCCGGAAGAGTCGCCCTTCTTCGACCTGAACGCCATCTCGCTGGTCAACAACACCAACATCCGCATCGCCGAACAAACCGGCATGTTTGCCTATCCCGCCGCCTCGCCCCTCCGGCAGACGGACTCGGAACGCTCCTACCGCCTGGCCTTCCTGGAAGCCATCTTCCCGGCTCAAAGCGACACCAGCCGCTACCGCCTGGTCGTCATGGACCGCGACGGCTCCGACCGCCAGACGCTCTTCCCCGCCGAGGGACTGCCCGGCATCGAACCCCAAACCCCCGTCTGGGCCCCCCAGGAGAGCGAAAACGGCGACTTCATCGCCGTCCTCTACCAGGGCAACCTGTGGCTGGTGGACACGCGCAGCGGACAGGCCCAGCAGATCACCGGCGACGGATTGATCAGCCGCATTGACTGGAAATGAACTCGAAATCCTTTGCAACAGAGGCTGCATGTACATTCTCGTGACCGGCGCGGCCGGCTTCCTCGGCTCCCATCTCTGCGAACGCCTCCTGGCCGAAGGCCACCGAGTCATTGGCCTGGACAATCTGATCACCGGCGACCTGGAAAACCTGGCTCACCTGAACCGCGATCCCCATTTCTCCTTCCTGCGGCACGATGTGACCGAAGCGTTCCCCGACCTCGGCCCGGTCGAGGCCGTCCTTCATTTCGCCTCCCCGGCCAGCCCCAATCTCAATTCGCCTTTCGGCTACCCCAACCTGCCCATCGAGACCCTGCGCGCCGGCTCGCTGGGAACGCTCAATTGCCTGGAACTCTGCCTGGCGCGAACGGCCCGCTTCCTGCTCGCCTCCACCAGCGAGGTCTATGGCGATCCGCTGATTCATCCGCAGGGCGAAGAGTACTGGGGGCACGTCAACCCCATCGGTCCGCGCTCGATGTACGACGAGGCCAAACGCTTTGCCGAAGCCGCCACCATGGCCTATCACCGCAAATACGGCCTGCCGACCCGCATCGCCCGCATCTTCAACACCTATGGGCCGCGCATGCGCCTGGATGACGGCCGCGTCGTCCCCAACTTCATCCGCCAGGCGCTGGAAGGACACCCCCTCACGATTTACGGCGATGGCCGCCACACTCGCTCGTTCTGCTACGTGGACGATCTGATCGACGGCGTCTACCGCCTGTTGCTCTCCGAGGTCTGCGAACCGGTCAACCTGGGCAGCCCCGACGAAACCACCATCCTGGACTTTGCCAATCTCATCAATCAACTGACCGGCAACACGGCCGGCGTCGTCTTCCAGCCCGAAAACCGCCTGGGCGACGACCCTCAGCGCCGCCAGCCCGACATCCGCCGCGCCCGTGAACGTCTCGGCTGGGAGCCGCACACCGAACTGGCCGACGGCCTGCGCCGCACCATCCCTTACGTCCGCAAAAAACTGGGCCTCCCATGACCATCCTGAACAACCGTCAAGAGCGCCTCCGCTTCTTCAAGTTCATGGTTGTCGGCGCAATCGGCGCGGTCGTCGACTTCGGCGTCATGAATCTGCTCACCCATTGGTTCGACGCCCCCCTCGTCATCGCCGGCACGATTTCTTTCGTCTGCGCCGTGATCAGCAACTTCATCTGGAACCGCTACTGGACCTACCCCGACTCGCGCTCCCGTCCCCTCCACCGCCAACTGGCGATGTTCTTCCTCGTCAACGTGGCCGGCGTGGCCATCCGCATCCCCATCCTCTGGATCCTCGAACCGCCGCTGCTGCGCCTCTTCACCGCGCTGGCACTGCCGGTCGCCGTCTCCCCCGACTTCCCGGCCAAGAACCTGACGGTCGCCGTCGCGGTGGGCATCGTCATGCTTTGGAACTTTTTCGCCAACCGCTATTGGACGTATAATGATATAGACGAGCAAAAGTCAAAGCCATGAACAACACCTCCCCTCTGATCCCTCTCTACACTTCGCGCGGCGATGTTGAGGCCTTTCTGGCCTATCCCTATCTGTTCAACCGTCTGGGCGAATGGATCGGCTGGGTGACCGCCGAACGCCAGGTCTATTCTGTCCTGGGCGCCTATGTCGGCCAGATCAGTGACGACCGGCGCATCCTGCGCAAGCGCGTCCTCGAGGCCGCCCCGCCCGGCCGCACCCCGCCCCCGCCGCCACAGCAAAAAATCTACCCGCCTGCCACCGTCCCTCTTGCCCCGCTGATGAAAGAACTGGAATTCAGTTTCATGGACGTTTTGCTGGAAGAACCGGAACGCCTGCACACTGCCGACAGCGGCGAACTCAGACAGGACATGGACTGACCCCTATGACCGATCTCTCCCCGAAAACCATGCGCGCCTCCCGCATCCAACTGGCCCAGTTGATGATGCCCGAACACGCCAACAATCATGGCAACGTCCACGGCGGCTGGATCATGAAACTGGCCGACGAGGCCGGCGCCCTGGCCTCCACCCGCCACGCCGGCCACCGCACCGTGACGGTCGCCATCGACCAGATGGTCTTTCGCCAGCCCATCCGCATTGGCGACCTGGTCATCCTGGACGCCGAAGTGACCTACGCCGGGCGCACCTCCATGGAAGTCGAAGTCAACGTGACCGCAGAAAACCCCATCACCGGCGAGCGCACCCACACCAACACGGCCTACTTCGTCTACGTTGCCCTGGGCGAGGACCGCAAACCGACCCCCGTCCCCCCGCTGATCGCCGAGACGCCGGAGGAAGAAGAACGCATGGCGGCTGCCCGCGAACGTCAGCAGAGACGCCTGACGCAAAAACCGCGCTGAGAAACGCGAGGCTCCATGAACCCCGACGAACCCGCCCTCCCCGATCTGCCCGAATCCGAGCCGAAAGAACGGCTGGCTCACCCCTTCCGCAGTCTGCGCGAACTGGTGGACTACGTCTCGGGGAAAAATCTGCCGCCCGTCGAAGTCGGCGATGCCGGGCTGGCCGAACCCCTGCCCTTCCCCTTCCTCGCCATCGTCGGCCAACAAGAAATGAAACTGGCCCTCCTGCTGGGCCTGATCAACCCGGCCGTGGGGGGCATTCTGCTGGTCGGGCCGCGCGGCACGGCCAAGACCACCGCCGTCCGCTCCCTGCTCGACCTGCTGCCGCCCGTCGAGCGCAGCCTGTGCCGTTACGGCTGCCTGCCCGAAGATGTTCTCGCCGGCGGCATGGACGCCGTCTGCCCGGATTGCGCCCGCAAGTTCGCCGAGGGCCAGCCGCTGACCGCCTCCGACCGCGTCCGGCTGGTCGAACTGCCGCTCAACGCCCGCCTCGAGGACGTCGTCGGCGGCATTGACGAGCGCGCCGCCGTCACCCACAACCGGCTGCGCATCCGGCGCGGCATCCTGGCCCAGGCCGACCGCAACCTGCTTTACATTGACGAAATCAACCTCCTCGACGACGACATCGTTGACGCCATCCTGGACGCCGCCGCCCAGGGCAGTTACACCGTCCGGCGCGGCCCGCTCTCGGCCACCTATCGGGCGCGCTTCGTTCTCATCGGCTCGATGAACCCCGAGGAGGGCAAACTGCGGCCCCAAATCCTCGACCGCTTCGGCCTGCGCGTCATCGTGCGCGGCCTCGAAGCGCCCGAAGAACGCCTGGAAGCCTACCGCCGGGTGCGCGCCTACCTGACCAACCCGCACGGCATGTCCGCTGCCTACCGGGAGGAAATGACCGCCGCCGCCGAGGAAATCCGCCAGGCGCGCGCCCGCCTGCCGCAAGTGAACCTGCCCAACAAGGTCGCCCGCCCGGCCATCGCCCTCGTCCAGAAAATGGGCATCGACAGCCTGCGGGCCGAAATCACCTGGTTCGAGGCCGCCCGCGCCTACGCCGCGGCCGACAACCGCACCGAAGTCACCCCCACCGACCTGAAGGCCGTCGCCCCCATGGCCCTGCGCCTGCGCCGCTCGCAATTCATGACCGAGTATTTCTCCAACCAGCAAAGCGAGGAAGAAGAAATGCAGGCGCTGCTGGCAAAGTGGGGACCAAGACGCTCCGGCAGAGGCAGAAAGTAAATGTCCCTCACCCACCGCGAACGCCTGCTGGCCTGCCTGGCCGATGACCCCGCCCTCGACCGGCCGCCGGTCGCCCTGTGGCGGCACTTTCCGGTGGACGACCAATCGCCCGACAGCCTGGCCGCCGCCACGCTCGACTTCCAGCGCCGCTACGACTTCGACCTGGTCAAAGTGACGCCGGCCTCCTCGTTCTGCCTCAAAGATTGGGGCGTGGAGGATGTCTGGGAGGGCCACCCCGAAGGGACGCGTCGCTACACGAAACGCGTCATCCTCCGCCCCCAAGATTGGGAAGCGCTTTCCCGCCTCGACCCCACCGCCCCGCACCTGGCCGCCCAACTGGATTGTCTGCGCCTCCTGCGGCGCGCACTCGGCCCCGAGACGCCCCTCCTGCAGACCATCTTCAGTCCCCTGGCCCAGGCCAGAAACCTGGCCGGCAGCGAAACCCTGCTCGCCCACCTGCGCCTCTATCCCGAAGCCGTCCGCGCCGGCCTGGAAACCATCGCCGCCGCCACCCGCCGCTTCATCGAGGCCGCCCTCGAGACCGGCATCGCCGGCATCTTCTACGCCATCCAGCACGCCCGCGCCGATCTGCTCTCTCTTCAGGAATACAGCCTCTTTGGCCTGCCCGCCGACCGGCAAGCCCTCGAACCCGCCACTGCCCTGGGGTGCAACCTGCTCCACCTGCATGGCCAAAACATCTACTTCGATCTGGTTCGGGAACTTCCTTTCCCCATCGTCAACTGGCACGACCGCGAGACGCCCCCCTCCCTGACCGAGGCCCAGGCCCGCTTCGGCGGCGTCGTCTGCGGCGGCCTCAGCCAGAACACCCTCGTCTATCGCGGCCCGCGCGAGGTCCGGCAAGAGGCCGCCGACGCCCTCGCCCAGACCGGCGGCCGGCGTTTCCTGCTCGGCACCGGCTGCGTCGTCCCGGTCATCGCCAGCCACGGCAATCTTCTGACCGCCCGACGGAGCGTCGAATGAGCCTGCGCGTCATCTCCGGCTCGGCGAAGGGCCGCCGCCTGAAGAGCGTCCCCGGCGAGACCACCCGCCCGGTGACCGATATGGTCCGCCAGGCGCTGTTCAACATCCTGAGCAGCGACGTGATCGATTCGACCTGGTGGGATCTGTTCGGCGGCACCGGCGCGATCGGCATCGAAGCCCTCAGCCGCGGGGCAGCCTTCGTCCGTTTCAGCGACCTGAACCGTCAGCCAATCGAGGTCATCAAAGCCAACCTGCAAACCTGCGGCCTGGGCGAGCGGGCCGAAGTACGCCGCGGCGACGCCTTCGCCATGCTGGCCGCTCCTGCCGACCGTCAGTTCGACTACGTCTACATCGCCCCGCCGCAATACAAAGAAATGTGGTCACAGGCATTGCTGGCCCTGGACGCCAATCCCGCCTGGCTGAGCGCCGACGCCTGGGTCATCGTGCAAATCCACCCGCGCGAATACCAAACTCTGACCCTGACCAATCTGAGCGAATTCGACCAGCGCAAATACGGCAGCACCCTGCTGGTCTTCTACGCCCGGCGCTGAAAACTCGAACGATTTGGGGGATTTACGAAAGGGGCGCCGATGTTGTATGATATAGACAAAGCCGGGAAGAGGAGCAGAGACATGGAAATCCTGAACGTCAAAATCGAAAAACCCGAAGCCGTCAACTTCATCCTCGGGCAGTCGCATTTCATCAAAACTGTCGAAGACTTGCACGAGGCGCTGGTCAACGCCGTGCCGGGCATCCGTTTCGGCCTCGCCTTTTGCGAAGCCTCGGGCAAATGCCTGGTGCGCTGTTCCGGCAACGACGAAGCCATGCTGGCCCTGGCCCAGAAGAACGCCCTGGCCATCGGTGCCGGGCATTCATTCATCATCTTTCTGGCCGAGGGATACTACCCGATCAACGTCCTGAATGCGGTCAAGAGCGTCCCCGAAGTCTGCCGCATCTTTTGCGCCACCGCCAACCCGACCGAGGTGCTGGTCGCCGTGACCGAACAGGGGCGCGGCATCCTGGGCGTCGTGGACGGCTCCGCCCCCCTGGGCATCGAAGGCGAGACCGATCTTGCCTGGCGCAAAGAATTTCTGCGCAAGATCGGCTACAAACTGTAACGTTCGCCAGAGTCGAGAAGAGGTGTCCGATGACCACCCAGCGCGCCCCCTCCAAAATCATCCCGCGCGCCTTTCCGGGCATCACGCCCGGGGAGGTCGCCGAACTGATCAGCAACAGTCAACTCAAGAATTACCCGGCCGACGTCGTCCTGTGCCACGAAAATGCGATCGAGGACGCCTTCTACCTCATCCTGGAAGGCGAGGTCGAGGTCACCAAAGTCATCAACAACAACGAAACGCGCCTGTTAAAGACGCTCGGCGCCGGGGACTTCTTCGGCGAGATGGCGCTGATCCACAATGCCCCGCGCGCTGCCACGGTCAAGAGCCTCACCCCGCTGATCGTCTTGGAAATCAGCCGCGAAGCCTTCGACCGCGTGCTGAAACGCAGCAGTTCCATCGCCCTGGCAATGGTGCGCGAGATCAGCCGCCGGCTGCGCGAAAACGACAAGATGGCCATCGACGACCTGCGCATGCGGGCCGGCGAACTGGCCGAAGCCTACCAAAAACTGGCCGAACTGGACCTGGCCCGGCGCGAATTCCTGACCAACGTGGCCCATCAGTTGCGCACCCCGCTGACCGTCGCCAACGGCTATCTCGACCTGATCCAGAAAGGCACGGTCCCGCCTGAACGCCTGCCCGAAGCCCTCGACACCGTAGCGCGCAACGTTCACACCATCATGGCCCTCGTCAACGACATTCTTTTCGTCCAGGAGATGGACCTGATCCTGGCCAAGTTCAAAGCAGTGGACATGAGGACGGTGGTCGAGAGCGTGATCGGCAATTTCGGCGAAAAAGCCCGTCAGAACGGCGTCCAACTGCACATCGAGGCCGACCCCGATCTGCAGCCGGTGTCGGGCGACGCCCGCCACCTGGAACGGGCGCTGGCCGCCCTGGTGGACAACGCCATCAAGTTCAGCCCGGACGGCGGCAATGTTCACATCCGCCTGGCCAACCGGGGCGAGCAGGTTATGATTGCGATCGAGGATCAGGGCATTGGCATCCCCGCCGACAAACTTCCCAAAATCTTCAACCGTTTCTATCATCTCGATCGCAGCGGCAATCAACTCTTCGAGGGTATTGGGCTGGGGTTGGCCATCACCAAACAAGTCATTGACCAGCACAAGGGCCGCATCGAAGTGGAAAGCCGGCCCCATCAGGGCAGCACTTTCACGATATGGCTCAACCGCTGGGAAGAGGACAAGGCCGGCGAGGGAGAAGAACCGGCTTTCGAGGCCGGTGCAACCGTCTAGCCTGGATAGATGAATTTGCGGCCCCGTTTCCTCGAGAGAAACGGGGCCGTTTCAGATTCATTCCCGATCGTCGGCCGCAAAAACAAGCCGCAGGCCTCCTTCGGCATCGTAGAAAGAACGGGCCGAAAAAGGCGGGGCGTTCGGCCTGCGGCGCAAGACGGCCTCCAACAAAACGGGCAAATCCTCCACACACGGCAACGAGGGGACGATGGACGCATCCACCCACTCCAGCCGCCCCTCGGCAGACGCCTGCGGCTCTCCTCCCCTCCACTCTCCCGAAAAGACGAACAAGCCCACACCGGAAGACCGACCGGTATCCACCACGACGGTGCCGCATAACTGCAAATTCGCCTCCAGGCCGGCCTCTTCGGTCAGTTCTCGCCGCGCCGCCGACAACAGGTCCTCGCCTGGTTCGACATGCCCACCCAAGCCGTTATATTTTCCTGCCCACAGGCGTTTGTCTGGCGCTCCCTTCAAAAGCAGGACCTTCGTCCCGCGCCAAACAAAAATCAGGACGCGTGGGACGAGCGTGTAACGCGCGCCAGAAACGCCTTGCTCTAAAACGGGCATAATTTGTCCGCCGCCCAACCGGTTATTTCAACATCGCGCGCACTTCTTCGAGCCGGCCAGCGCTGCCCAATTTCTCGTTCTTGTGGGCAATGAACTTGGCATATTCGGCCATGAAGATCTTGCCGGGGTCGCGCAGATCGAATTTTTCGGGAAAATCGCGGAAGAACTCGCGGTGGACGCGCGTCCAGACCAGCCGGCCGTCGGTGTCGATGTTGACCTTGGTCACGCCCAGCGTGGCAGCGCGCTTGAACTCGTCCTCGTTGACGCCCTTGGCGCCTTTCAAATTGCCGCCGGCTGCATTGATGCGCTCGACCTCCTCCTGCGGCACCGAAGAGGAGCCGTGCATCACCAGCGGGAAACCGGGCAGACGCTTTTGAATCTCTTCGAGCACGTCGAAGTGCAAGCCCTGGCTGCCGCTGAACTTGAACGCCCCGTGGCTGGTGCCGATGGCGCAGGCCAGCGAGTCGCAGCCGGTGCGTTCGACGAATTCCTTGGCCTGATCGGGGTTGGTCAGTTTGGCATTGGCCTCGTCCACTTTGACATGTTCTTCCACGCCGCCCAGTTGACCCAATTCGGCCTCGACCACCAGTCCGCGGGCATGGGCCGCCTCGACCACGCGGCGGGTGATCTCGATGTTCTTCTCGAACGGCTCATGACTGGCGTCGATCATCACCGAAGAATAGAAGCCGCTCTCGATGCAATCGTAGCAAGTTTGCTCGTCGCCATGATCCAGATGGACGGCGAAAATGGCTTCCGGGAAGATCTGATCGGCGGCGCGGATGAGCGCCTCGAGCATGGCCTTATGGGTGTAGGAGCGCGCCCCTTTGCTGATCTGGATGATGAAGGGGGCCTGGCTGTCCATGTTGCCGCGGAACAAGCCCATCGTCTGTTCCAGATTGTTGATATTGTAGGCGCCAATGGCATACTGGCCATAGGCCGCTTCGAACAGTTGTTTGGTCGTGACAATCATAGGATTCTCCTCCAAAAATGATTTCAGCAGTCTATGCAGACTGAAAAATAATTCGCCCCATTATACAACTTTCTCGGACGAATGACGTAAACTGATTTGAAACATTCGCACGGCAATGCAGTATAATCAAAAAAATATCCGCCGTCACCCTTTCAGGAGGAACCATGAGCGACCTTTTCGATCTCGTCAAAGGAGAGCAGGATGTCTTCAAAAAACTCCTCTCCTACATTCCCGGTTTCAGCGGCTACATCGAGCGCAGCAATCGCCGCGCCGCCGATAAAATTCTGCGCGATCAGGTGGCACTCAAATACAGCGAACTGGCCGATCGGGCCAGGCAATTGCAAAAAGATGTCGCCGACGCGGGCCAACTGGACCTGCTCGATGAGGTCGACTCGCTCGCCCTGAAACTGCGCACTTTCAGCGACCGGATCAAAACGGCCTCCTACGGCTACTCGGGCTTCTTCGATGCCGTCAAAATCAACGAGGCCGAGTTGGAAAAACTATACGCTTTCGACACCGCTTTCTTCCTCCTGGCTGATCAGATCGGCAACGGGCTGGACAACCTCGAGGCCGCCATCGGCGGAGATGGCCTGAAAGCCGCCATCCGCGCCGTTGACGCCCTGGCGCGCCAGGCCAACGAGGCGTTCGACCGCCGCTACGAGGTCATCACCGGCAGCGGCGCCGAATCCGGCGGCTAATCCAACCCCGCCCATCTCGAAGACGCGAGGCGATTTGCATCCTTCGCGTCTTTGTGGTTTAATACTGCCATGTGGACTCACTATTTCAATGCAACCTCGCTTGATGAAGCAACAGCCATCCTGGCCGAACAGGGCGAAAGGGCGCGTATCATCGCCGGCGGCACAGACCTGATTCTGGAACTCGAACGCGGCATCCGACGAAACATCGAAACGCTGATCGACATCAGCCGCGTTCCCGGCCTGGACGGGATAACGCTCGACGAAAACGGCGTCATCCACCTCGGCCCGCTGGTCACCCACAACCACTGCGTCGCCTCGCCGCTGCTGCGCCAGTACGCCTTCCCGCTGGTGCAGGCCGCCTGGCAGGTCGGCTCGCCGCAAATCCGCAACCGCGGCACGATTGCCGGCAACCTGATCACCGCCAGCCCCGCCAACGACACCATCCCTCCGTTGATGGCGCTCGGCGCCTGGGTCGTGCTCCGTTCGGCCAGAGGCAGCCGCCGCGTCCCGTTGGCCGAGTTCTACACCGGTGTTCGCAAAACCGTCATGCAGCCCGATGAATTGCTGGCCGAGATCGCCTTCCCGGCGACGCAACCGAGCCGGCGGGGAACGTTCATCAAAATCGGATTGCGTCGCGCCCAGGCCATCGCGGTTGTCAACGCTGCCATCCTTCTGGACCTGGAGGCAGATACCGTCCAGTCGGCAGTCATCACCCTCGGTGCGGTCGCCCCCACGATCGTTTACGCCCAGGAGGCGCAGGATTTCCTGGCCGGCCAATCTCTGACGGACGAGGTCATCGAACAGGCGGCCCGTCTGGCTGCCCGTGCCGCCCGGCCGATCGACGACCTGCGCGGTTCTGCCGATTACCGCCTCCACCTGACGGCGACGCTCATCCGCCGCGGGCTGCGCGCCCTGCGCGAGGGCCAGGAGCAGGCCGGGGTCCCGAAAGAACCGGTGCTCCTGTGGGGAAAGACGGACGAAGAATCGGGATCACAAGCAGCCGCCGGCACAGGATCCGCCTTCCATTCCGGCCGCGAGCCCATCTGCACCACCATCAACGGCCGCGCCTACACTTTCACCAGCGGGCACGAAAAGACCCTCCTGCGCCTGCTGCGCGAGGAGGCCGGCCTGACCGGCACCAAAGAAGGCTGCGCTGAGGGCGAATGCGGGGCCTGCACGGTGTTCCTGGACGGCAAGGCTGTGATGGCCTGTCTCGTTCCTGCGCCGCGCGCCCATGGCGCCAAGATCGTGACCGTCGAGGGCCTGGCGCGAGGCGAGCAGTTGCACCCGCTTCAGGAAACATTCATCCAGAACGGCGCAGTGCAATGTGGTTATTGCACTCCGGGCTTCATTATGTCGGGCGTCAAGTTGTTAGAAGAAAAGCCCCATCCGGTGCAGGACGAGATCCTGCAGGCCATCGCCGGCAACCTGTGCCGTTGCACAGGGTATTACAAAATCGTCCAGGCGATCGAAGACGCATCCAAAGTCTGACGGGAGGCAAGCATGGCAAAGTATCTCAAATACCAACGGCCGGTCCCTCCCAGGCCGCCCGATACAGTCCACCCCATCTGGCGCGGCATCGGATGTTTGATGATGTTGATCGTCCCCACCCTTTCTTATGCCCTAGCCATCACCCTGCTGAAGACCGGCCTCGAGAACCGTTGGCCGATTCCGCGCCAACTGCTCGGGCGCGTCCGGTTCCCGGATTGGATCTGGAACGTGCCTGTTCTCGAAGACATTGCCCGATTTATCTACAGCATCAACCATCTCTATGCCATTTTGGTTTTCTTTATTGTCATTCTTGCCCTGCTCTCGGTGATCTTCTCGCTGCTGTATTCGATCCTCTACAGCGCGGTTGCGCCGCCGACCTACACACCGGTCGACGCGCCGCCGCCGCGCCGCCGGGCAAGACCATACAAACGATGAGAGAGTGTCAGCCATGAAAAATACCCCCAGTAAAGGAGTCGTTGGTCAGGCCGTCCCGCGCATTGATGCCCGAGACAAAGTCACCGGCGCGGCCAAATATCCCGGCGATCTTGCGCGGCCGGGGATGCTGCACATGAAAATCCTGTTCGCCGGCCGGGCGCACGCCCGCGTCGTCAGCATCGACACTTCGGCTGCCGAGGCCCTGCCAGGGGTCGTAGCGGTATACACAGCAAAAGACGTACCCGTCAACGAGTACGGTTTGCAAAAGAAAGACCAGCCCGTCCTGTGCGGGCCGGGGTCGGCGCCCGCGCCCAACGGCGTAGCCGGGGATGTCGTCCGCTTCGAGGGCGACCAGGTGGCAGCCATCGTCGCCGAGACGGAGGCCATCGCCGCCCAAGGGCGCGACCTGATTCGGGTCGAGTACGAAGACCTGCCGGCGGTCTTCGACCCGCTCGAGGCCATGCAGCCCGGCGCCCCGCTTGTCCATCCCGAACTGGGCGACTCAAACGTTTGCGTGCGCTACAAAGTCCGCAAAGGCGATGTCGAGGCGGCCCTGGCCCAAGCAGATGTTGTCGTCGAAAGCACGTACCGGACTCCGGCCCAGGAACACGCCTACCTGCAGCCCGAAGCAGGAATCGCTTACCTGGACGAGCAGGGCCGCGTCACGGTCGAGTGCGCCGGTCAGTGGACGCACGCCGACCGGGCCGGCATCGCCCACGCCCTGGGCCTGCCCGAAGAGCAGGTGCGCGTCATCTATCCGGCCATTGGCGGGGCGTTCGGCGGGCGTGAAGACCTGTCGGTGCAGATCGTCCTGGCGCTGGCGGCCATGAAACTCAAGCGACCGGTCAAAATCGTTTGGTCGCGCCAGGAATCGATCATCGGCCACGGCAAACGCCATCCGACGGTCATCAAAGCCCGCTGGGGCGCCAGCCGGCAGGGCAAACTCCTGGCCGCCGAAATCGAAATCGTCGGCGACGCCGGCGCCTACATGTACACCACCAACAAAGTGCTGGGCAACACCACCGTCACCTGTACCGGGCCGTATTTCATTCCCCATGTCAAAGTGGATACTTATGGCGTCTATACCAACAATGTGCCGAGCGCGGCCTTTCGCGGCTTTGGCGCGCCGCAAGCGATGTGGGTGGCCGAAATGCAGATGAGCAAACTGGCCGAGAAACTGGGCCTGGACCCGGTCGAGTTCCGCCACCGCAACGCCCTGCGGCCGGGCGACACGCTTGGCGTCGGCACGCCGCCGCCAGGACGGGTGAGCATCGTCGAGTGCATCGAGGCGGCAGCCCAACGCTTCGCATGGGCGACCGGAGAGCCTGGACCGCGAACCGTCAACGGTCAACAGTCTACGGTCCGAGGCAAGGGATTTGCTGCAGGATTCAAAAACGTTGGCTTTAGTTTTGGTTATCAAGAAAACTCCTGGGCAAAGGTCGAACTGCACGGAGATGGCGAGATCGAACAGGTCGTCGTCTGGCACGCCGGAGCGGACGTCGGCCAGGGGGCGCACACGGTCATGGCCCAAATGGCTGCCGAGGCCGTCGGCGTCCCCTTCGAGCGCGTCACGATGATCACCTCCGATACGGCCACAATGGGCAATCCCGGCTCGGCCTCCGCCTCGCGCATGACCTTCATGGCGGGCAATGCCATTCGCGGCGCTGCAGCCCTGGCGCTAGAGAAGTGGAAAAACGAAGACCGGCCGGCCATCGCCGAATACACCTACCTGGCCCCCAAAACCCAGCCCTTCGACCCCGAAACGGGCAAATCCGTCCCGAATTTCTCTTACGCGTATGTCGCCCAAGCCGTTGAGGTCGAAGTGGACACCGAGACCGGCGAAGTGCGTCTCCTGCGGGTCGTCTCGGCAGACGACGTGGGCCGCGCCATCAATCCGGCGCTGGTAGAAGGACAGATCGAGGGCGGCGTGGTCCAGGCGCAGGGTTATGCACTGATGGAAGACTTGAAGATTCGCAACGGGCACATCGGCGCCGACCAATTGAGTACGTATTTGATTCCGACCGCTCTGGACGTGCCCGACAAAGTCGAATCGGTCATCCTGGAAGTGACCGAGGACGAGGGGCCATTCGGGGCGCGCGGGCTGGGCGAACTGCCCTTCCTGCCGCTGGCCCCGGCCGTCGCCGCCGCCGTCCACGACGCCACCGGCGTCTGGTTCGATGAGTTTCCGCTCACGCCCGAGCGCGTCCTGCGCGGCCTGGGGAAAATCTAGATGCCGGCCATCGTCCTCGTCCGCGGCGGGGGAGAACAGGCAACCGGCGCCGCCCTGCGTCTGTTGCGCGCCGGGCTGCGCGTCGTCGTCACCGAATTGCCCCAGCCGCTGGGCGTCCGGCGCACGGTTTGTTTCGCCGAGGCAGTTTACAGCCGAGAAATCACCATCGAAGGCTTCACCGCCCGCCGCGTGGACGATCCGACCGATATGCTGGCCATGCTCACCATCATGGGCAAGCAGCAAGTGCCGGTGCTCGTGGACCCGGCATGTGCAGCCGCCCAATTGCTCCACCCCTTAGTCATCGTGGACGGGCGCATGACCAAACAGCCGCCCGAACCGATCGGCTACATCCCGGCGCTGTACATCGGCCTGGGACCGGGCTTCGAGGCGGGCGTCAACTGCCAGGCGGCGGTCGAGACGCAGCGCGGCCACACGCTGGGACGCGTCTACTGGCAGGGCGGCCCGAACCCCGACAGCGGCCTGCCGGAGGGCGACCCGCACCGAGTCCTGCGCGCTCCGCTCGACGGCGTGCTGATCGCCCACAAAGAAATCGGTGACCTGTGCGGAGAGGGGGAATTGATTGCAGAAATTCAAGCAGAAAACGGCGAGCATCAGGCCGTGTTCAGCCCCTTCAAAGGCGTCTTGCGCGGGCTGATTCACCCCGGCCTGCACGTCTCCCGCGGCCTGAAGATCGGCGACGTAGACCCGCGCGGCGACCCGCGTATGTGCCATCTGGTCTCCGACAAGGCCCTGGCCGTAGGCGGCGGGGTGCTCGAAGCGATTCTCACCAAACCCGAAATTCGGGGGAAACTGTGGGCCTGACTCAGCCCAACATGCTGTGAATGGATTCGGCCGCCTCGGCGCGGCTCACCTGAACCTGGGTTCCGTCTGCCAGGTTCTTGAGCGTCACCTGACCGGCGGCCGCCTCGTCTGGCCCGCAGACGACCACGACGCGCATCCCCATCCGATCGGCAAATTTGAACTGGCGCGGCAGTTTGGCCGGCTCCGGGTAACAGGTCACGTTCAGGCCGGCGCGGCGCAACTCAGCCGCCAGGCGCAGCGAATCCAGCCACCGGGAGGCATCGAAGACGGTCACCAGCACCGGCGCGGGAGTCGGCGGGAAAGGCGGCAGCAGGCCGCGCTCCTCCAGGACAATGCCGATCACCACGTCCCCCATTGCAAAGCCGACGCCGGCCAGCGGCTCGCCGCCCACATCGGCGAGCAGATTGTCGTAGCGGCCGCCGCCCAGGATCGCGCGCCGCACGCCGCCGGTCAAATCGAAGGCCTCGAAGACCGTGCCGGTGTAGTAGAGCAGGCCGCGCACGATGTTGGGATCGAACTCGACATAGTCGCGCACGCCGAGCGCCTCCACGGCCTCGAACAGGCGCACCAGTTCCTCCCAGGTCTTCCACAAATCCTTGTCGGCCAGCAGCGACTTCAGCCCATCCAATTGAGCCGGGCCGAGGCCCACCTCGGCCGCATAGGCCTCCCAGGCCTCGGGTTTCATCTTGGCGCGCCGGTCCACCAGATTCGAAACGGCCAGGCGGTTTTCCGGCGGGATGTCCAGGGCGTCGAAGCGGGCGTCCATCAGGCGGCGATTGTTGACGAACAGTCGCGCCTCCTGCGGCTTGAGTCCCACCGATTTGAGGAAGGTCGCCGCGACGGCAATCAATTCGGCATCCGCCTCGGGCGAGGCGACGCCGAGCATGTCCACATTCCATTGGAAGAACTCGCGCGAGCGTCCTTTTTGCGGCCGCTCGTAGCGCCAGAAGGGGCCAAACGACCACCAGCGCAGCGGATAGACCAGTTCGTTCTGGCGGGCGGCAATCATGCGCGCCAGGCTGGGCGTCAGTTCGGGCCGCAAGGTCACCAACTCGCCGCCGCGATCCTGAAAAACGAACGACTGCTCTTTGACCAGTTCTTCACCCGATTTGGCCGCGTAGAGGTCGATCTTCTCCAGGAATGGCCCGTCCCATTCCTGGTAACCGAACGCCTCGGCCGCTTGGCGGGCCTTCTCGGCCAGATAATTGCGCACCGCCATCTGCTCGGGATAGAATTCACGCGTTCCTTTGACCGCCGGGATGGTCGTCTTCATTTTGGAACTCCTGACGAGGTAAAAATCATGCGTCCGATTCTAGCACACTTGGCGCGTTTAAAGCGCTATAATCCCCCCAGCCCATGATGAACCTTGCCCAAGCCTTGCGCCTGCTGGCTCCCCCTGCGCTCGACGCTCTCCCCGCCTCCACCGGCCGGGAGGCACCCGGCGGCTTCTCGCTGGCCCTGGTCGGCGCGGGCGGAAAGACGACTGCCCTCTTTCAACTGGCCCGTCAACTGACAGCCAGGCGCCAGCGGGCCGCGCTGGTCGCCACCACGACTCATTTGGGGGTTTGGCAAGCCGCGGCAGCCGATCGGCATCTCGTCGCGGCCGGGCGCGCCGACCTGGCAGCGCTGGAAGACGGCCTGCCGCCCGGCGTGACGCTGGTCAGCGGTCCGTCCATCGGCGACCGGCTGGGAAGCCTTCGTCCAGATGTTCTTTTGTGGCTACACGAAATCTGCCAGAAGTATGCCGCGCCGCTCCTGATCGAGGCCGACGGCGGGCGCCGACGCCCGCTCAAAGCGCCCGCCGACCACGAACCGGCGCTGCCCGACTTCGTCGAGACCGTCGTGGTCGTCGCCGGGCTGAGCGGCCTCGGCCAGCCATTGACAGACGAGCATGTCCACCGCCCGGACATTTTCGCCCGCCTGAGCAATCTTGAAATGGGAAACAGCATCACAGCAGAGGCGGTCGCGCGGCTCCTGATCCACCCGGAGGGCGGCCTGAAAGGCATCCCTGCCGGGGCGCGGCGGGTAGCGCTGCTCAATCAGGCCGACACGCCGGAATTGCAATCCCTGGGCGCGAAAATGGCGCCAGAGTTGCTGAAAAATTACGATGCCGTGGTCCTTGCTTCTTTGCAAGCGGCAGAAACCGGCAACATCGGCGCGGTTCACGCCGTCCACGAGCAAACGGCCGGGGTTATCCTCGCTGCCGGCGAAGCCAGCCGTTTTGGGCGACCCAAACAGTTGCTGGAGTGGCGCAGAAAGCCATTTGTACGCCACGTCGCCGAGACGGCGATTGTCGCAGGACTTTCGCCTGTCGTAGTCGTCACGGGAGCCTGCGCAGAGCAGGTGGAGACTGCTCTCCAAGGTTTGCCCTTAACCCTCTGCCACAATCCTGACTGGAGAAATGGACAAAGCACTTCCTTGCAGCGCGGACTGCGCGCCCTGCCTGACAAAACCGGCGCAGCGATCTTTCTGCTGGCCGACCAGCCACAGGTCCCGCCAACGCTGCTGCAGGCGCTGACAGAAGGCCACTGCCGGACGCTGAGTCCCATTTTGGCCCCGCTGGTGCGCGGTCAGCGCGGCAATCCGGTCCTGTTCGACCGTCTCACCTTTCCGGCCCTGCAAACACTGAGCGGCGATGTGGGTGGACGAGCGATTTTCTCCCAATTTCCGCCGGCCTATCTCCCCTGGCACGACGAGAGTCTGCTGGTGGACGTGGACAGGCCGTCGGATCTGGAGCGCCTGCCATAAAAAAGAGAGGCTCTCCGGACAAAAACCCCTTGTCATTTCGCCCATCTTGTGCTATTTTTGCACCATCCCCAAGGGAGCAACAACGGTATGCCAAAAGCAGAGAAGACCATCATTGTGATCGAAGACGAGCAAGAAGCGGCAGAGATGTTCGCCGAAATGATGCGCGTCAGCGGGTTTCGCGTCCTGAAAGCGACCAGCAGCGCCCCCGGCATGTCCTTGATCGCCAGCGAACGGCCGGACGCGGTCGTGTTGGACATCATGATGCCCGATATTTCCGGCCTGGACGTGCTCCGCTTCATGCGCAACGATCCACAACTGGCCAAAATTCCCGTGATCGTCGTCTCGGCCAAAAGCATGCCGGCCGACATCAAAACCGGCCTGGAGGCCGGCGCGTCGGTGTACCTGACCAAACCGGTCGGCTACCTGGACCTGAAAGAGGCGGTCGAAAAAGCCCTTGGGATGGGGGATTCCTGACGCGCCATGATGCTGCGTTCCTTCATCGCCATCGAATTGCCGGGCGAACTTCAAGAAGCCATCGCGAGAGCAACTGCCGGACTGCAAGCGGCCCTGCCGCGCCCGCTGGTGCGCTGGGTGTCGCCGGCAAACATTCACCTGACGCTAAAATTCCTGGGCGAGGTCTCCCCGTCCAACCTGGAGCAACTGGCCCGGTCGCTGCGCGTCGAAGCGGCCAATCACGCCGCGTTTACGGCCTCCATCGGCGGGGCGGGCGCCTTCCCCAACCCGCGCCGGCCGCGGGTGGTGTGGATCGGCTGCGAGGCGCCGCCCGCCCTGGCCAGCCTGCAGCGCGGCGTGGAGGCCGTCTGCGCCCGGCTGGGGTACCCCTCCGAAAACCGCCCCTTCAGCCCGCACCTGACCATCGGCCGAGTCGGGCAGACGGTCGCTCCGGCCGAATTGGAGCGTCTGCGCCAGGCCCTGCAGCAGACCCAGATCGGCGTCCTCGGCGCGTTCACAGTAGATGCCATTCACATCTTCAAGAGCGACCTGCACCCCAGCGGCTCGATCTACACCCGCCTGTATTCTCTGCCCTTACAGCCAACCCATTCTTGAGGTGAATTCTGAAAACACCTGATCTTGTCCACACCATCATCGCCGCGCTGGAAGACAAAAAGGGGGAGGATATTCTCCTGCTGGATGTCCACGAAATCACTTCCTTTACCGACTACTTTGTCCTTTGCACCGGCACGAGCAACCGCATGCTGGACGCCCTGGCCGACGGCGTCGCCGAGAAAGTGCAGCAACAGCACAGGAAAAAAGGCCGCCGCGAAGGCGCGGCCGACGCCGGCTGGATCGTCCTCGACTATGGCGACATCGTCGTGCACTTATTCGATCCCGAAATGCGCAATTATTATCGGCTGGAAGACCTCTGGAAGGAGGGCAAACTCTTGCTCAGAGTTCACTGATCGAGGCCCTCGCGCCGACTGCCAGCGTCGGCCTGGCAACTGCCTGAATCAAACAATCGGGCGAGGTCAATGACCTCGCCCGACGCTCATGAAACCTGTTCGAAAATCCATCGGTCGGTATCCCGTCCCCAGGAGACCAATTCGTCTGGTCGGAACCACAAGGCGACCTCCTTCTCGCCGTTTTCGGGCGAGTCGGAGGCGTGCGTCAGGTTGCGACCTACTTCGAGCGCAAAATCGTGGCGGATCGAGCCCGGGGCGGCCTCGGTGGGGCGCGTTGCGCCCATGGTCTGCCGGATGGCCGCAATCGCATTCGGCCCCTCCCAAACCATCGCCATCACCGGGGCGGAGGTAATGTAGGCAATCAGACCATCGTAAAAGGGCTTGCCTTTGTGGATGGCATAATGGGTCTCGGCCAGCGAGCGCGAAACGGCGATGAACTTGGCCGCCACCAGCCGCAGTCCGCGGCGTTCGAGGCGGCTGATCACTTCGCCGATCAGCCCACGCTGAACACCGTCGGGTTTGACGAGAACAAGAGAACGCTCCATCATGATGAAACTCTCCAATGTAAAGAATGACCTCGGGACGGCATGCCCCGAGGTCCGATTTTACCACGTCCGTTGCGACGCCGCCGTCTAGCGCAACAACTCCTCGGCTTTGGTGTAGGCGTCCAGCGCCTCCTGGAGACGGTTGGCGCGCATGTAGGCATCGCCCAGCGTCTGCCAAACAATCACATCGACCGGGAAACGATAGATGGCTTCCCGCAAGTCGTGAATCACCTCGTCCAAAAGACGAGACTTTTTGATCAATTTGGCATATTCTTGCATCGCTTCGTTCAGCAGGCCGCGCTCGAGCGCCTGTTGAGCAGCAGACAACAACTCGGCATCCCGATCCTGCGCCGGAACGCGGGCCAGCATTCCCGTCACGCGCGATTGGGTAGGCACGGGGGTAGAAGCCGGCACGCCGGGCGGCGGCTGGACGGCCTCCTCGATGGGCGGCGGCTGGACGGCCTCGACAGCCGGGACCCATTCCTCGGGCGCGACCGGGGCAGCCTCGGCCGCGACCGGCGCCGAGACATCGGCCAGCCAGCCGGGCAGTTCCGGCTCGGCAGCAGGAACAGGCGCGGCGGGAGGCGGCGTCTCAGCAGCAGAGGCGGCAGCCGCCTGGAGCCACTCGGGCAATTCCTGCTCCGGCGCGGCGACAGGCGCCGATGGAACCGGCGCCTCCGCCGGCGGAGGGACAGCAGCGGCTTCGGTCGAGGCCGATTGCAGCCAGTCGGGCAGTTCGGCGGCCTCGGCAGGGGCGGCGGGGGGCTGTCCCAGATCGTGCAGCCATTCAGGCAATTCCTCTCCCGCAGCAGGCGCAGGTGGGGCCGCCTGCCCCGCTTTCTCGCCTGCGGCAGGCATGAATTGGGCTGCCTGCTCTGTTTCTTCGCCCCTGGCCCCTCCTTCATCTAATGACCGCAGCCAACTGGTAATGGTGACATCCTTTTCTGGCGGCGGGGCCGCCTCGGCGACGGGAGGCGGGGGAACTTCTGCCAGGCGCTGAACGGACTCGGGGGGAGTCTCCGTGCGATCTTCGGGTTTGGAAAGCAGTTCGTCGGGCCTGGCTCCCTGTTTGGCCGCCAGACTCTCCAGCCATGCCAGGGCATCATCCTCGATCTCCAGCGGGCGGGCAGGGCCGGTAGGACCCACGCCAGCCGCAGATTCCTCGGGCAAGACGGCTTTGGGTTCCTCCGCAGGAACCGAGGCGGGCGACGGCGCGGCTGCCAGTCGTTGAACGGATTCGGGCGGCGTTTCCGTCCGCTCCTCGGGGCGAGAAAGCAACTCCTCTGGCTTGGCGCCCTGTTTGGCTGCCAGGCTTTCGAGCCAGGCCAGGGTGTCGTCTTCGATCCCGAGCGGCTGGGCAGGGCCGGTCGGGCCGATCGCCGTCCCGGCTTCTTCAACCGGCGCAGGCGCGGGCAGCGGTTCTGCCGGCGCGGCGGCGGGCTCCGCCCCCGGCGAGGGCCTCAGCCAATCGGGAAGGATTTCCTCCGGGCTGGCCGGCAATGCTTCGGCGGCCGCGCTCATCTCGCGCAGCCAATCCGGGGCGGCCTCCTCGCCCAGCGCGGGCGCGGCAGGCTCTGCCGCCGGCCGGAGCCAATCGGGGAGACCGGCCTGCGCCTCCTGTTCGGGCGCCGGTTCGCTCACGGGAGGCGTCTCTTGCTCCAACGCGCCTTCGGGCGCCATGCTCTTCAACCAATCGGGGACCTCGCCGGGAGCAATGGCCTCCGGCGCTTCGAAATCGGCCGGCCCTTCTTGCGCTGCGCCGGTCGCCTCGCCCCAGCCGGCCGAACGCAGCCAGTCGGGGATCTCGCCCGCCGCGGTCTGCCCGGCTTCCGGCTCGGCTGCGGGGAAGAGTTCGAGAGGCGAGGCGGCCACCGGTTCGGCAGGAGGAGGAGCGCTTTCCGGCAGCGCTTCAACCGCGCCCGCCGCGGCCTGACCGCCCAACCAATCCGGCAAGGCTTCGCCGCGCTTCTCCTCTTCCAATTTGATCCCCAGAGAAGCCGCCCAATCGGCCTGGCTGGGCGGACGAGCGCCGGCATCGTACACCAGCCTTTCCAGGCTGACAGCGGCATCGGCCACCTTATCCGACTCGAAGAGCGAGCCGGTCACGAAAGCAGAATAAGGATCGAGCATGCGCAGGCGCTGACGGTAGGGCTGGGTGTTTTCGGCGCGAGAAGTGCCAGGCAAGACATCCACCAAAATCCGAAGGGCGTCGAGGCAGTAGGGATACTTTTTGAGCAAATTGGTGGCCATCTCGGCTGCCTCGACCTTGTGACCACCGTGATAGTAAGCCCGCGCCAGCATGACCTCCAGGTCGGGGCGATTCGGGTCCTCGGCCAGGACAGCCCGAATCTCGGCAATCGCCTGATTGAACAGTTCGCCCTGGGCGTACATGTTGGCCAGCGCGTCGCGGCTGAGACGGATTTTGGGCGGCTCGACCCCATCGCGGCGGCCGTACAACCGGCGCAGTTCGCCCTGAATGGCCGGGTTCGACGGCTGCACTTCAAAGGCCCGCTCCATGTGCCAGATGGCCTCGTCGAGTTTGCCCTCGTCGTCCCGAATGATGCTCATGCCCACATGGGCGACAAAATCGTCGGGGACTGCCATCAGAACGCGCTGGAAGATGTCGGCCGCGTCGCCATAGCGGCGCGCTTCCAGAAACGCTTTGCCAAGCAGATGGTACGTCTCGACGTGCATGGGGAAGGTTTTCAGGATGTGGAAGCAGTGGGCCAGCGCCTCGTCGATCTGCCCGCCCTCGATCAGATTCTCGATTTCGCGATTATAGACGCGCAAAGATACTTTGGCCATGGCGAACTCCTGTCTCTATTATGCACTAAACCCGCCAATTATGCAATTGCCCTGGCACTTTTTTGATCAGAATTGGCCCGCCTCACGGCAGCAACAGCGACCGACCGGCCTATTCGTAAAAGAGCGGCAGAGGTGCAACCGGCGCTTCGCTCTGGCCGATGGCCTCCTGCAGGTGACGCCGCGCCTCCTCCAGCCGCGCCGCGTCGTTGGCATGGATGGCGTAGAGCGGCCGGCCGCGCTCGACATAGTCGCCGACCTTGACGTGCACCATCAGCCCGACGGCGTGGTCAATCGGGTCGCCCTTTTTGGCGCGCCCGCCGCCGAGGAGCGCCGCCGCCTCGCCAAAGAGGCGGGCATGCACCTGGAAGATGTAGCCGCTGCGCTCGGCCTCCACCACCTCGACCAGGCGCGCCCGGGGAAGTTTCTCCGGTTCGTCCACGTAGGAGACATCGCCCCCCTGGGCGCCGACGAGGGCGCGGAACTTCTCAAAGGCCGCGCCCGAAGCGAGGGCCGCCTCGGCGGCACGGCGGGCAGACTCGAGGTCCGCAGCGCGGCGGCCGAGGACAAGCAGATGCGCCGCCACGTGCAGGCAGTGTTCGCCGAAGTCGGCCGGGCCGCCGCCGCGCAAGGTCTCGATCGCCTCGCGCACTTCCAACGCGTTGCCCACCGCCCGGCCAAGCGGCTGGTTCATGTCCGAAAGCAGGGCCACCGTCTCGCGCCCGGCCAGGCGACCGATGTCCACCATCAGGGTCGCCAGCGTGCGCGCCTCGTCGAGCGTCTGCATGAAGGCCCCCAGCCCGACCTTGACATCCAGGACGATCGCCTGCGCGCCGGCGGCGATCTTCTTCGACATGATGGAGGAGGCAATCAGCGGGATGGATTGCACCGTGCCGGTCACATCGCGCAGGGCGTAGAGTTTGCCGTCCGCAGGCGCCAGGTCGAGGCTCTGACCGGTCAAGACGAGGCCGACTTCTTTCAACTGGCGCTTGAATTCCTCGGTGGTCAGATCGCAGCGGTAGCCGGGGATGGATTCCATCTTGTCGAGCGTCCCGCCCGAAAAGCCCAGCCCGCGGCCCGACATCTTGCCGACCGGCAGTCCGCAGGCCGCCGCGACCGGCAGGACGACCAGGGTGGTCTTATCGCCGACGCCGCCGGAGGAATGCTTGTCCACCGCCCGCTCGACCACGTCCGAAAGGTCGAGCATTGCCCCGGAGTGCGCCATCGCCAGGGTCAGGTCGGTCGTCTCGCGCGGCGTCATGCCGTTGAGCAAGACGGCCATCGCCCAGGCGGCGGCCTGGTAATCGGGGATGTCGCCGCGCGTGAAGCCCTGGACGAAAAATTCAATTTCCTCGCGGCTCAATTCGAGCCGGTCGCGTTTTTTGATGATGATATCTACTGCACGCATGCAAAGCCTCCTGTCCTCGTACTCTTCTATTGTATAACAGTTTTGAGTTGTCAGACAAGTCTATTTTGCGACAGGAGGAATCAACGGCCAGTAGAACGCGCGCGAGGCCCCGAAGCAAAGAAATGGATTTGCTGCTATACTTAATGCAGCAACGATTCGTCAAAAAACTGTCGGATACCAGACTGATGCAGGACATTTTCGATCTCGTTCCCACCACCGACCTGGCCCTGCTGGGCATTCGGCCTTCAGAAATCCTAGAGGCTTCCCTTCTGCGTCAACAGCCAACCCACTATGTTTTCCGCGTCCATCTCGAGCGGGGCTGGTTCGTATTGAAATGGTTCGCGGCAGAAACGCCCATCGAACCGCACATCTATCAACTCCTCGAGCGCAACGGCGTCCCGACTCTGCCGCTGTATGCCATCAGCGCCAACGCCCTGCTGCTCGAAGACCTGGAGAACAGCCCGCGCTGGCGACAGGCGACCGAGGAGGACATGCGCCAAGCCGAGACGGGCGCCGCCCTGGCGGTCTGGTACCGGCGCCTGCACGAAGCCGGCCTGACTGCCTTTCAGCAGCAGGAAACCATGCCGATCGCCCTCCGCCCCTGGATCGACGAACTGAGTGAAGATTCGCTGCGCCTGGCCGGCGAACGGCTGGGCATCGCCGAGAACATCGGCTGGCAAATGGTCATCCAGAGCATCGAGGTGCTGAAGAAAAAGGCTCGCGCCCGCCCGCAGACTTTCAACTACGAGGACTTCGCGGCCGAAAACCTGGCGCTGTCGCGCAAAACCGCGCCCCTGCAAGCCATCGTCTACGATTACGACTGTTTCACCGTCGGCATGGCCGCCAGCGACTGGCGCAACGTGATGTTTGCGCTGGAAGGAGCGGCCCGCCAGGCCTTCGCGCAAACGTATGGGCCGCTGAACGAGGCCGAGCGCCTGCTGGACGCCCCGCTCGCCACTTTCTACGGCCTGCTGACTGCGGCGCAACGCGCAACACTCCCCGAGTGGGCAAAACCGCTGCTCGAAAGCGTCCATAACGGCGAACTGGAGCGCGCCGTCCAGGACGCCCTGGCCCTCTAGGCCGCCTCCCGCCGCCCAATGGCAGACGAGGCCTCCGGTTGGCTGCCCGGTGGGAGTGGATTATACTTGCGCCCATGGACACAATCGCCTCCTCCCCCGCTCTTCTCGAAGAACATGTACCCGTAAAAAGCCGAATCTGGATTTCGATTGCCGATTCGGCCGTCGCCATCCTGCAATCGCTGGTGGCCGCCAGCGCACTGACCTATTACTTCGTCAAACTGCGCGGGCTCGACCCGGCGCTGACCGGCATCGTCTGGCTGATTTTCGGCATCTGGAACGCGGTCAACGACCCGCTCTTCGGCTACATCAGCGACCGGACGAAGACGCACATCGGCCGCCGCCTGCCCTACATCCGCTACGGCGCGCCGCTCTTTGCCCTGGCCTTCATTCTGTTCTGGGTGGTAACCCCCGGCAGCGAGAACAACCAGACCCTGCTCTTCCTACAATTGCTGACCGTCTTGTTCCTCTACGACATCCTCTACACCGCCATCGCCACCAGCATCTACATCATGCCCTACGAGATGGCCGTCTCGAACAAGGCGCGCTCGACCATCTACATCTGGAAAATCATTTTCATGGTCTTCACCATCATCGTCCCCTTTGCGCTGGAGACCATCAAGCCAGACGTAGGCGACGCCGCCGGCATTGTCCGCTTCCGCTGGATCATGGTCGGCTTCGGGATCGGCATGTCGGCGCTGGTCTTCCTGAGCACCTTCTTCTATCAGGAGAAACACTTCGCCCGCGAACAGGAACAGCCGCCTTTCGTCAAGGCCTTCACCGAATGCTTCAAGAACAAAGCCTTCCTCGTCTTTGAGACGATCTCGTTTACCATCATCTTTGCGCAGACGGCGCTGATGCAGGGCGTGTGGATTTACTTCGACGAGATTGACGTCAGCCGCACGCCGCTCTACCTGGCGCTCGGCGGCGGCATCGTCCTGGGCGTCCTGCTGTGGATCAGCCAGCGCGACAGGCTGGGCATCAAGAGAAGTACCATCCTCATGACGCTCCTGTTTGCCCTCGGCTGCCTGAGCATCTTCCTTGGCGGGCGGAGTTTGCTCCCGGCCGCGCTTGGCTTTCTGCTGTTTGGCTTCGGCTTCGCCGGCGGCATGTACCTCATCCCGCTGATGAACGGCGACGTGGTGGATTACGACGAATTCAAGACCGGCCTGCGTCGCGAGGGGATGTACGCCGGCATCAATTCCTTCATCACTAAACCGGCCATCAGCCTGGCGCAGTGGGCGCTCCTGACCATCATGACCGCCTTCGGCTACGACCAGACCCTGGCGAAAGGCTTGCAGGATGCGCGTGCCGAGACGGGCGTGATCGTCGGCTGGGTGGCCCCGACCGGCATCCTGCTCTTCCTGTGCTTCCTCGCCCTGCAATGGTATCCGCTGGCAGGCGAGAAATGGGAAACCATCAAGAAGCAACTGGCCTTCCAGCACCGCGAAAAGGAGCGAAAAATCCTGGAAGAAAAGGGCTTCAAAGTCCGGTAAAGCGTAAAAACTCCCCCACCCGGCGGTCGTACTCGGCGGGATTCGACCAGAACGAATCGCCGTGCCCGGCCCCCGGCGCCAAATAGAGCGCCTTCGGCCCGGCGTAGGCATCGTACAGACGGCGCGCCATCCAGGCGGGCGTGAAGTCATCGGCCTCGCCGTGGACGAACAGGATCGGGACGCGGCTGCCGACCGGTCCGCGCTCCGGGCGCACCTGCCCGAAGAAAAACCCCGCCCGCAGGCGCGTCACCAGGCTGGCCAGTCCCAGCAGCGGGAACGGCGGCAGACCGAAGTCCACCCGCAGCCGATGGGCCAGCAGCGCCGACAGGTCCGAAAAGGCGCAGTCCGAGACCACGAAGGCCACCTCGCCCAGCAGCGGCAGAGCCTGCAGGATGGTCGCCGCCCCGTACGATTCGCCGTGCAGGCCGACCGCCCCGCCCTGCGCCCGCGCCCAATCCACCCAGACCTTCAGGTCGTGCTTCTCGAAGAAACCGTAGGTCTTGAAGCGCCCGCCCGAGCGCCCGTGGGCGCGGTGATCGTAAAGCAGAACGTTCCAGCCGCGCCGCCGGAACAGGTCAAGGTACTTGAACGAACCGTACAGGCTGTAGGTCACGCCATGGACGATGACCACCGTGCCGCGCGCCGCCTCGAGCGGGATGAAAATCCCGAACATCTCGTAGCCAAAGGGCGAGCGCAGGCGCACCTCCCGGCGCGGCAACGCCTCCCAGACCTGCGGGTCGAGTTTGCCGTTTTCCACCTCCAGCCGGTAGGTCTCCTCGACCGGAATGCTCGGGATGTTGATGACCTTCTCCGAAAAGTACCGGCCGGCGGCGAGCAGAGCGGTCAGAATCAGAACGGCAACCAGGGCGGCGATCATTTCGGCCTCACCTTCTGTCCCTCGGGCGTATCCTGCACCTCCCAGCCGAGGGCTTGGATTTGTTGACGCAGGGAATCGGAACGCGCCCAATCGCGAACTTCCCGCGCCGCCTGACGTTCCTCCAGCAGATGGAGAACTTCGTCCGGCACGGCCTGGCGACCCCGCGCCTGCTCGGCCTCGAGACACATCTCCCACACTTCGGGCGGAATCCCCTCCTCCGCCGCGGCCGGGCAGCGCACTGCGCCCAACGCCTCGACCGGGAAGACTGCCCCGTTGGCAAAGATGCGCGGCTCGCATTCGCGCACCACGCTGACGGAACTCACCCCGCTGACGGTGCAGAATCCGGCGGCGAAGTCGAGCAGCAGGCCGGTGTGTTCGTCCAGGCCGAGCACGGTGTGACCGGGCGGCAGGAGGGCGCACCATTCGGCAAAGCGTTCCATGCCGATGAAACAGCGGCTGGTATCCACGTCGGCGCCGCCGTCGGTGTTGTTCCAGTGCGGCACGCAGGAAAGCGCCAGGCCGAAATCGGCAAACAGGTCGAGGCCGGGCGGGCAGGAGACCTCCTCGCCGACCTTGTAGATTTCATAGACCGGCACGACCCGCGCCCCAACGGCGATCGTCGCCGCCGAGGCAAAGACCAGCGCCGCCCCCAGGCGGTGACGGGCGCGCAGGATGTCCCAGGCCAACGAGCCGCGCAGTTGACGCACGGCATAGGTCGGCGAGCCGGGGCCCATGAAAATCAGGTCGGCCTCCAGCAGCGGACGGACGACGGCGGGGTCATCCGGGCTGAAGGGCGTGCCGCGCTTGCGCGCCGCGACGACGGCCACCTCGGCCTGGTAGTTTTGCAGGCGCAGGCGCAGGAAGTCCGCCACGCGCCCGGCCACCTGGGAGGAGTTCAACTCGAAGCCGGCCGGCGTCTCCAGCACGGCCACATGCAGCGGACGCGGCAGACGCTGCGCCAGGAGTTCGAAGATGCGGCCGCCGGCGAGCGAGGTTTCGCCGGAGCCGAGCAGGGCAATAAGACCGAAAGTTGTGTGCATGGGGAGTCGGGAGTCTAATAGTGGGGAGTCTGATAGTCAGGCGAGGAGTTGGCGCGCCAACTGCCAGATTGCATCGAACATGTCGGCGGTCAGGCGGCCGGTTTGGGTGTTTTGGCGGCTGGGGTGGTAAGAACACAGGAGCCAGCGATCCGTTATCAGTGAAGAGTGATCAGTGTTCGGTAGGCGGTCTGCCGTCCGTTGTCCGCCGTCCGAGATACGGTAGAGGGCGCCGTGGGCAAACGGGACGGCAGACGGCAGACCATGGACGGTCATGGCAGCGATGCGCAGGAGACGCTCAAAGGCGATGCGACCGAGAGCAACGATGACTTTCGGCCGGAGGAGTTCGATTTCACGCTCCAGATACGGACGGCAGTTGTCCAGTTCGGCGGGGGTCGGCTTGTTGCCGGGCGGGGCGCAGCGGCAGACGGCGGTGATGTAGAGATCGCGCAGGGTCAGGCCGTCGTTGCGGTGGGTCGAGTCGGGCTGACTGGCGAAGCCGGCGCGGTAGAGGGCCGGGTAGAGGAAATCGCCCGAGGCGTCGCCGGTGAACATGCGTCCGGTGCGGTTCGAGCCATGCGCGCCGGGGGCCAAGCCGACGACCAGGACGCGGGCGTTTGGGTCGCCGAAGCCGGAGACGGGCTTGCCCCAGTAGTCCCAGTCGCGATAGGCGCGGCGCTTCTCACGCGCCACCTGTTCGCGCCACGCCACCAGGCGCGGACAGCGGCGGCAGGAGAGGAGGTCGGCGTTCAAATCGTCGAGGGGCATGGTTGCGATTTTACCCGAAAGCGCTTGCATTTTGGCCGAATTTGGTTACACTAGACTATATCTGCAATAGCGTTTACCGCCAAGACGCCATGACGCCAAGCCCACTTGGAAGTCGCCAAGCGCCTTTCTTGGCGAATTTCAGGAAGATTCTTGGCGTTCTTTGCGTCTTGGCGGTTATTACGAATAAAGTTTACTGATAAAAACGAGGAGGCTCCCATGAAACCTTTTCGCAAAAACGTTGCTCTCGCCATTGATGGCGGCGGCATGCGCGGCGTCATCGTCACGCGCGCCCTGTCCATCCTGGAAGAACACCTGGGCGATCCGATCCACAAGTTCGTCCGCCTGACGGCCGGCACCTCCACCGGCGCCATCATCTCGGCCGGCGTCGGCGTCGGACTTTCGGCGATGGAAATCCACGCTCTCTATCTGGCCCTGGGCCGACACATCTTCCGAAAATCCTGGCGGACCTTCTTCTGGCCGCTGACCCGCCACCGCTACTCCCAGGAACCGCTCGCCGAGGCCCTGCACCAGCACCTCGGCGACCGGCCGATGAGCAGCCTGTGGGACCGGCCCGAGCCGATGGATGTGGTCATCACCGCTTTCGATGTGCTCGAAAACCGCTCGCGCTTCATCAAACCCTACAAACAGGATTACCGCGACCTGCCCATCGCCGACGCCGTCCTGGCTTCCAGTTCGGTGCCGACCTACTTTCCCCCCGTGGCCGGCCGCTACGTGGACGGCGGCGTCGGTTCGTACGCCAATCCCTGTTACCTGGCAGCCTACGAGGCCCAGTTCTGCCTGAAGTGGGACCCCGATGAGACCACCCTTCTCAGCCTGGGAACCGGCCGCGGCCCGCGCTCGATCCGGCCCGGCCGGCCCGAACGCTTCCACCCCTGGGACTGGCTGCACCCCATGCTGGACGCCTTCCTGCAATCGGCCAACGACCAGCAGGTACATCTGGTGGAGACCTTCTTCCAGCGCCTGGACTTCCGCCGCTTCCAGGTTGACCTGAACGAACAGATCGAGATGGACGACCCGGGCGCCATTCCCCAACTGGTGCGCTATGGGGCACAGATGGCCGAAAAAATCATGAACGACGAGACCGACGGGGCGATGGGCCTCGAGGCAGAAAGAGCGCCGCGCTCAAACTGAGACCTCGCCGCCGGCTCCCTGGACGGCCAGCAATTCCCGGCGCGTCTGCTCGAACAGCAGGCGCGCCTGCATTTCGCTCCCCGGCCCCCCGCCCTGGGCCAGGCGCGCATCCCCCCCGCCGCGTCCGCCGATCGGAACGAGGAGCCGGTTCAGCAGCCCGCGCGCCTCCACCCCGCTGTCGGGCGCGGCCGAAACCACCAGCGAGAGTTTTCCGCCATCAAAGGACGCCAGAACAGCAACGGTCTTCTCCGCTGCCAGCAGTTTCCCGGCCAGGGCGCGCAGTTCGGCAGGCGGACGCCCGGCGTAGAGACGCGTCACCAGCCGCAGGCCGCCTACCGCTTCGGCCTCGGCAAGCAGGGCGCGGGTCTCGTTGGCGAGCCTTTCGCCGGCGCGGGCCTCGAGTTCGGCGCGCAGCGAAGCGACCTGGTCGAGCAGTTTCTGCGTCAGAGCAGGCAGGTCTTCGGGACGGGCGCTCAGCAGGTCCGCGGCGGCCCGCGCCGACTCGTGCAGGGCGCGGAAAACGTCCAGCGCCTGCAGCCCGGCCACGAAGTGCAGACGCAATTTGCGGTTGATGCGCTCGGTGCGGACGATTTTCAGCAAACCGATGCTGCCGGTCGCCGGGCAGTGCGTCCCGCCGCAGGGGGTGTAATCGTAGCCTTCGATCTCTACGATGCGAATCTGCCCGCTGACCTTGGGCGGCTTGCGCAACGGCAAGGCGGCCACGCCGGCTTCGTCCACAGAGTAGGTCTTGACCGGGCGGTTCTCGAAGATGACGCGGTTGACTTCCTCCTCGGCGCGGCGCAGGGTCTCGGCGGGAACGTCCTCAACGGCCAGGTCAACCGTCGAGGGGGTGTAGCCGTTGATGTTGGCGGAGACCGACTCGAGGTCGAAGAGACGCAGCAGAACGGCGCTGAGCAAGTGTTGAGCGGTGTGGTGCTGCATGGCGCGCAGACGGCGGTCGCGGTCGAGGCGGGCCGCGTAAGTTCCGGGGGCCAGGTCCCGGTCGAGGACGTGGACGATGCGCCCGGCGTCGTCTTTGTACACGTCCAACACAGCCGCTGCGCCGATGAAACCGGTGTCGTGCTCCTGACCGCCGCCGGTGGGGTAGAAGGCCGTGGCGCGCAGCAGGGCGCCGAATCGTCCGCCGGGGAGGGGGAAGGTCTCGGTCACTTCGGCGGGGAAGTCGAGGAGGAGGGGGTGGGAGAGGTAGAGGAGGTCAGTCATCGGTCATCAGTCGTTCGTCATTAGTCGTTAGTTGTCGTCCTTCAACAGACCGTGAACTGGGTGTCTCGTGTATGCTGATATCCCACAAGGTGCTATCTTTGTCCACGATGTCCTAAAGATCGGCATCTATCCTTTCCTTTCGAGATACGCGCGGTAAAGCGCCTCTAAATCCCAATACATTTTTTTGCCGTAGAACGCTTCGCCGTCCAAACCCGGAAAACGCGCATATTCAGGAATTGGCCTGACCTGCGGTTTAGCCGCCGCAAACTGCCGCAGAACTTCAGCGTGCGGCTTGAGCGAACCATCCGGCCGGACCAGGCCGAAATGCCGCTCGTGACGCGATTCGCCGCAGGGCGGCAGGTTCCACAGTTCCTCGGCGTAATCGGCGAAGCACCAAATCATCGCCCCGGTGGCGCCAACCGCCTGAATGTTCGGCAGCACCTGACGGATATATTCGGCCAAATCCTCCTCCGAAGCCATGAATTGCGTTCGGTCGAAGCCGTAGGCCTGCCAGGTCCAAACTTCGGAGGGCTTTCCCGGCAAGTTGGTGCAGCCGCCAAATTCTTCCATCAGAGCCGGTTTGCCAGCCAGGTGAGCGGTCAGCGCCGTCATAAACGGGACATACTGCGGGTCAAGCGGATGGCGCGCCCATTCTGCATACATCGGGTAGGCGTGCATCACGGCCACATCCGTTTCGGCAAACACATCGTGAACGCGCAAGCCGGTATCCATATCCAGGTTAGAACTGTGCATTCCAATCGTGACCGGCGCGCGGTCGTCAATTTCCTTGATCATTCCGGTCATTTCGCGCACCCAGGCGCGGCCCTGCGCGGCGTTTTCAGGCCAGGCAAACAGGTCGGGTTCGTTGCCCAAATTCCACATCCAAACGCCCTGGTGTCCTTTGAGCGCGCCAACAACCGTCTTGAGCAAGAGCCGCTCGGCCTGCAACGCAAGCGGGTCGGTAAACATATTACGATAATTGCCATTCGGGACCACCTTGCCTTGACTGACCACCTGACGCACAAAGCCAAAATACGGCGAGGGCCAGCCTTCGCGCTCCGCCAGCAGCCAGCGCGGGGCCCAGTTGGGGCCGCTCATGTGGCCGGTAAAGAAGGTCACATCCAGTCCCAGGCGATGTTTAGCGGCCAGGTCGGCCACGTTGACCAAGTTGCGCAGGGCGGTTTTGTCCACACTGGCGGGTTCGGGCTGAAAATCATCCCAAAGCAGGAAAATGCGGACGGCGTACAGCCCCAAATCGCGTATCAGGGCAAAATCATCGTCCACTTCGGCAGCGTCAAAGTTCGACCACCAGTACATCGCCTTACGGCGCGGCCAATAGTTGACTCCAAGGGTAAAGTTATCGGACATGTTGAACTCCAAAGGTTGAATTTTTCAGGTTTCAGGTATCAGGTTTTGAGCGCATCCAGGTTTTTCTGGGAACTCTCCACCCGGTGCCTAAACTATCAACATCGCATCGCCAAACGAGAAAAATCGGTAGCCCTGGCGCTTGGCGACTTCGTAGGCGTGGAGAATCCGCTCGCGCCCGGCAAAGGCGCTGACCAGCATGAGCAGCGTGGATTTGGGCAGGTGGAAGTTGGTGACGAGGGCATCCACGACCTTGAATTGATAGCCGGGGAGGATGTAGAGGGAGGTGGGGCCGCTAAACGGCAAGACGGTGGACGGCAGACGGTGGACGGTATCCATGGTCTGCGGTCCGCGGTCTATGGTCTGCATCGCCGCGCTCTCCAGCGTGCGGACGGAGGTGGTGCCAACGGCAATGACGCGTCCGCCAGATTGTTTGGCTTGGTTGATGAGGTCGGCGGTCTCCGGCGGGAGGCGGCACCACTCGGTGTGGATTTTGTGCCGACGCGGGTCGGCTTCGGTGACCGGGGCGAAGGTGTCCAGCCCGACGTGCAGGGTGACATAGGCCAGGCGCACGCCCTGAGCCTGGAGTTCATCCAGCAGGCGCGGGGTGAAGTGCAGCCCGGCGGTCGGCGCGGCGGCAGAGCCCGGCTCGCGGGCATAGACGGTCTGGTAACGTTCGGGATCTTTGAGTTCGGCGTGGATGTAGGGCGGGAGCGGCACGTGCCCGATCTTGGGGAAATACGGCTCGATCGGTTCGGCAAAGCGGACGAGGCGCTCGGCGCCGTTGAGGAGCGCCACGATTTCCGCCTCCGGCCCTTCCTCTACTTTGATTTTAC
>CALGPL010000005.1 GCA_937960595.1 uncultured Anaerolineales bacterium
ACCCGAGGGAGTGCCCCCGCAAGGGGGAAGCAGAGTGGTACCGCGGGCATCACGCTCGTCCCTGCAAGGGATGAGCGTTTTGATTTTGCCTGCTAGACTGACGACCCTTAGACTGGAGACTTTCTATGTTCAAACCCGTCACCCCGAAACTTAACGTCACAGCCCTGGAAGAGGGTGTCTTGAAGTTCTGGAAGAGTCAGAAAATCTTCGAGAAGACCGTCTCCGAGCGCCAGGGCGCGCCGGAGTACGTTTTCTTCGAGGGGCCGCCGACCGCCAACGGAAAGCCTGGCGTGCATCATGTGCTGGCGCGCGCCTTCAAAGATATGTTCCCGCGCTATAAGATTATGCGCGGCTACCACGTCAGCCGGCGCGGCGGATGGGATACGCACGGTCTGCCGGTCGAAATCGAAGTCGAGAAACGGCACGGTTTCACCCAGAAGCGCCAAATCGAAGAATACGGCGTCGCCAAATTCAACGAGGAATGCCGCAAGTCGGCCTTCGACTACATCCAGGAGTGGGAGAAATTGACCGAGCGCATCGGTTTCTGGGTGGACCTGGACGAGGCCTACGTTACCTACACCAACGACTACATCGAGTCGGTGTGGTGGATTCTCAAGAATTTTTGGGACCGTGGCCTGCTCTACAAGGGCTACAAAGTCGTCCCCTACTGCCCGCGCTGCGGCACGCCGCTCTCGGACCACGAGGTGGCCCTCGGCTACGACGAGGCCACCGACCCCTCCGTCTTCATCCGTCTGCCGCTGGTCGATTCGCCCGGCACCTCGCTCCTGGTCTGGACGACGACGCCCTGGACGCTGCCCGCCAACGTCGCCGTGGCCGCCCATCCCGAGGTCGAGTACGTCACCGTCGAGCGCGCCCTGCCCGAGGGCGGCACGGAGCGACTCATCCTGGCCGAAGCCCTGCTCGAAAAGGTCTTCCGCGGCGAGGAAGTCAAAGTCGTGGAGCGTTTCAAGGGCAAGAAATTGAAGGGCAGGAAATATCACCCGCTCTTCACCTTCCTCCCGCCCGAAAAGCCGGCCCACTACGTGGTGCTGGGCGACTTCGTCACCACCGAAGACGGCACCGGCCTGGTGCACATGGCCCCGGCCTTCGGCGCCGAGGACATGCAGGCCGCCCAGGAGTTCGACCTGCCCGTTCTGATGACCGTCGCTCCGGATGGGACGTTCCTGCCCGAGGTCACGCCCTGGCGCGGCATGTTCGTCAAAGACGCCGACCCGCTCATCACCGCCGACCTGCAGGCGCGCGGCCTCCTCTTCCGTGCCGAGACGTACAACCACACCTATCCCTTCTGCTGGCGCTGCCACACGCCGATGCTCTACTACGCCCGCGAGTCCTGGTACATCCGCACCAGTCAATTCAAAGACCGCCTGGTGGAACTCAACCGCCGCATCAACTGGGTGCCGGAGCACATCAAAGAAGGCCGTTTCGGCAACTGGCTGGCCAACAACATTGACTGGGCGCTCAGCCGCGAGCGTTACTGGGGCACGCCCCTGCCGGTCTGGGAATGCGGGCAGTGCAAACATCGCGAGTGCGTCGGCTCGGTGGCCGAACTTTCCGAAAAGGCCGGTCGCGACCTCTCCGGCCTCGACCTGCACCGTCCCTACGTGGACGAAGTCACCTATCCCTGCCCGCAGTGCGGCGGGACGATGCGCCGCGTCCCCGACCTGATTGACGTCTGGTTCGATTCCGGTTCGATGCCGGTGGCCCAGTGGCACTACCCCTTTGAGAATCAAGACCTCTTCGAGCGCCAGTTCCCTGCCGATTTCATCTGCGAGGCCGTGGACCAAACGCGCGGCTGGTTCTACTCCCTGCACGCCATCAGCGCCCTGCTCTTCGACCGCGAAAGTTACCGCAATGTCATCTGCCTCGGCCTGATCCTCGACGGCGAGGGCCGCAAGATGTCCAAATCGCTGGGCAACATCGCCAACCCCTGGGATGCCATCAACACACACGGCGCCGACGCCCTGCGCTGGTACCTCTACACCGCCAGCCCGCCCGGCAACGAGCGCCGTTACTCTGCCGACCTGGTCGGCGAAGTGGTGCGCTCCTTCACGCTGACCCTCTGGAACGTCTACTCCTTCTTCGTCACCTACGCCAACCTCGACCGCTGGCAGCCCGGTCGGATGGACAATCCAACCTACAACAGCCTCGATAAATGGCTTCTCTCCTCGCTGAACGCCCTCGTCCGCGACGTGACCGAGGCCTATGAGCGTTACGACGTGCCCGGGGCGACGCGTCCGCTCGAAGATTTTGTCGAGGCGCTCTCGACCTGGTACCTGCGCCGCTCCCGCCGCCGCTTCTGGAAATCCGAATCGGATACCGACAAACAGGCCGCCTACTCGACCCTCTACGCGGCCCTCGTCACCCTGGCCAAACTTCTGGCCCCGGCCATGCCCTTCCTGGCCGAGGAACTCTACCAGAACCTTGTCCGCTCGGTGGAGCCGGGCGCGCCCGAATCGGTCCACCTGGCCGAGTGGCCGCAGGCGAACGAAGCCCTGATTGACGAGAGCCTCAACCGTGAGATGGCGCTGGTCATGAAACTCGTCTCGCTCGGTCACAGCGCCCGCCAGAAGGCCAACCGCAAGGTGCGCCAGCCGCTGGCCGAGGCCGCCTTTGCCGTCGGGCGCCCCGACGAGCGTCACGCTGTCGAAACCTACGCCGACCTGATTGCCGACGAGTTGAACGTCAAGCGCGTCCGCTTGCTGGACGCTTCCGGCGAGGCCGCCACCTTCGCGCTCAAACCGCTCCCCAAGCAACTGGGGCAGAAGTACGGCAGCAAGTTCCCTGCCATCCAGAAGGCCCTCCTGGCGCTGGATGCCGCCTCCGTTGCCCCGACCCTGCTCGCGGGCCAACCGTTGCAGGTGAACGTCAACGGCGAGGCCTTCGACATCCTGCCCGAGGAAGTGGAAGTGCGCGCCGAAGCCAAGGCCGGCTTTGTCGTGGCCGCCGAGGGCGCCTACCTGGCCGCCCTGGTCACCGACCTGACGCCCGAACTTGTCCGCGAGGGCCTGGCGCGCGAATTCGTCCGCCGGGTGCAAGACCTGCGCAAGCAGGTTGATTTGGAGGTCGCCGACCGCATCAAACTGTACGTGGAGGCCACGCCCGGCTTGCAGGAAGCCATCGAGGCCCATCGCGACTACGTCACTGCCGAGACGCTGACCGTCCTGTTGAGTTTCACTCCTGCGCCGGCAGGCGCGGCAACGGCCGCCGATGAGTTCGACGGCGAACAGGCGAGCATCGGCATCGAAAAAGCCTGACGTGCCAAGAAGCGCTCTCCCGCAGGACCGGTCTCTGCGGGAGAGTTGATTTTATGTCGAGTCTGACATCGGTCCCGGCGGGACGCCCGACGCCCGGCATGGGGAGATGCGCAGGATTTTCGGCGACAAACGAGGATCAAATCGGGTAGAATAGCGTCCATGCGCATCAACGAACCGACGATTGCCGATGACGAGGGCGTGCGCGCTACCTGGGCCGAGATTGACCTCGACCGCCTGCGGGCCAACCTGGAGGCCATCCGAACCTGGGTGCAGCCGGCCAAGGTGATGCCCATCCTCAAAGCCAACGCCTATGGGCACGGTCTGGCAGAAGTGGCGAAGTTTCTCTCGCCGTTGGTGGATTACATCGGCGTTGCGGTTCTGGAGGAGGGCATTTTCTTGCGCCGGCTGGGTGTGCAAGCCCCCATCCTGGTGCTGGGCGGAATCTGGGGCGACCAGATCCCCAAGTATCTGGAATATGATCTAACGTTGACCGCCTCCTCGATCGAGCGCCTGGAACAAATTGACGAGGCGGCCCGCCAGAGAGGGGTCAGGGCGCGTGTGCATCTCAAGATCGATACCGGCATGGAGCGGATCGGCGTCCATTATTACAACGCCCACACCTTGCAGGAGGCAGCTGTCCGCTGCTGCCGCAACGTGGAGGTGGAGGGGATTTTCTCCCATTTTGCCAACGCCGACGCCGCCGACCTGACCCACGCCCGCCTGCAACTCGAGCGCTTCGAGGAAGTGTTGCGTTTTTATGAGCGGCATTCGCTGCCCATGCCGCTGCGTCACATGGCCAATTCGGCGGCCATCCTCCAGTTGCCCGAAAGTCACTTCGACATGGTTCGGCCGGGGATCATGCTTTATGGCGTGTATCCCTCCCCGTCTGTGCCGCGCAGGCTCGAGGTCCGGCCGGCGCTGACCTGGAAGTCGCGCGTCGTCTATTTCAAGGTCGTCCAGCCGGGGCATCCGGTCAGTTATGGCTCCACCTGGCAGTCCGATCATCCGGTGCGCATCGTCACGGTGCCGGTCGGTTATGGGGACGGCTATTTCCGCAGCATGTCGAACCGCGCCCAGGTGTTGATTCGCGGCCGGCGGTATCCACAGGTGGGGCGCATTTGCATGGATCAGATGATGATCAACATCGAGTCGGATTCGGCTTACAATGGGGATGAGGTGATTTTGTTGGGCGAGGCCGACGGTGAACGCATCACGGCCGAGGACCTGGCCGAGTGGGCCGGTACCATCCCCTATGAAATCCTCACCAATATCAACACGCGCGTTCCGCGCGTCTATCTCACACAGGATCGGCAAACTTAATGGAGTCGTTTCTCTCGCGTTGGAAGACAATCTGGCAGTCAATGAGATGGCGCAAAGCGGCGCTTTTCTTGCGCGAACACTGGCGCGATTATCTCTTTCTGCTGGCGGTGAGCGGCCTATCGGTCGGCCTCGACCAGTGGACGAAAGAACTGGTGCGCGCCCACGTCCCGCTGGGCAGCGACTGGCTGCCGGCCGGCCTGGAGTGGCTGCTACCCTATGCGCGCGTCCGTCACTGGTACAACACCGGCTCGGCTTTCGGTTTCTTCAAAGACGGCAGCCTGCTCTTCATGATCCTGGCCATCCTGGTCACGGTTCTGATCGTCTACTTCTTCCCGCGCCTGTCGCGCCGCGACTGGTATTTGCGGGTGGCCATCAGTCTCCAGATGGGCGGCGCGCTGGGCAACCTGATCGATCGCCTGCGATTCGAGGGACGGGTGACGGATTTCATTTCGGTCGGCGAATTCGCCGTCTTCAACTTTGCCGACGCCTCCATCACGGTCGGCGTGGCGATTCTGGTCCTGGGCTTTTATCTGCAGGAGCGCGCCGAGCGCAAAGCCCGCCGGCCGCTGGATGATTCCTCTTGGGCAGAAATCGTCGATGAGTGACCGGCTCGAAACCTTTGTTTTTTCCGGAGCGCAACCCGCCCGGCTGGATGTCTTCCTGACCGTTTGCCTGCCGGAGTTCTCCCGCTCGCGCTTGCAGGGACTGATTCGCGACGGCTTTGTGCGCGTGGACGGCGCCGTGGTCACCAAAGCGGGGCGGGACCTCGAGCCGGGCGCGCGGGTCGAGGTACGCATCCCGCCCCCGGCGCCGAGCGGCCTGGCCGCGGAGGCCATCCCGCTCGACATCGTCTTCGAGAATGCCGATTTGCTGGTCGTCAACAAGCCGGCCGGCATGGTGGTCCATCCCTCGCCGGGACACGAGCGCGGTACGCTTGTCCATGCTGCTCTTGGGCATGCGCCTGAGTTGGAGGGCATTGGCGGCGAGGAACGTCCGGGCATCGTTCACCGCCTGGACAAGGAGACTTCCGGCTTGATCGTCATTGCCAAGAATGATCGCGCTCACCGCTGGTTGCAGGATCAATTTCGCGGCCGGACGGTGGAGAAAGTCTATCTGGCGCTGGTGGACGGCGCGCCGCCGACGCCGGTCGGACGGGTGGAGGCGCCCATCGGGCGGAACACGTCCCATCGCAAGTTGATGGCCGTCGTCCCGTCCGAAAAGGGGCGGGAGGCCGTCAGCGAATACCGCACCCTGGAGCGTTTTGCCCGGCATACGCTGCTCGAGGTGCACCCGCGCACCGGCCGGACGCACCAGATTCGCGTCCACCTGGCGTTTCTGGGCTGCCCCGTGACGGGAGACACGGTCTATGGGCGGCGCAAGCCCACGTTGCCGCTCGACCGTCATTTTCTGCACGCTCATCGGCTGACGGTCGTCTTGCCGGGCGAAAGGCAGCCGCGCACGTTCGAAGTGCCTCTGCCCCCCGACTTGCAGGCCGTTCTAGAGGAATTGCGTCGTTCGGAGGAGTAGTCATGGAATTTGTCGATCTGCGCTCGGATACCGTCACCCGGCCTACGCCGGCGATGCGCGAGGCGATGGCCCGCGCCGAGGTCGGCGACGATGTCTATGGCGAGGATCCCACCGTCAACCGTTTGCAGGAAATGGCGGCGGCCATGCTGGGCAAGGAGGCCGGGCTGTTTGTCGCCTCGGGCACGATGGGCAACCTGGCGGCCATTCTGGCGCATTGCGGCCGCGGCGATGAGGCCATCCTGGGCAACAAGGCCCATACGTTCCTCTTCGAGGCGGGCGGGATCTCGGCCCTGGGGGGCGTGCATTCCTGTCAGTTGCCCAACCAGCCGGACGGCTCGTTGGCGCTGGAGGAGATCGAGGCGGCCATCCGGCCGGACGATGCTCACGCGCCGGTGACGCGTCTGATTTGTTTGGAGAACACCCACAACCGCTGCGGCGGGACCTGTCAGAGTGTGGACTATACGCGGGCGGTGGGCGAGTTGGCCCATGGGCGCGGCCTGGCAATTCACCTGGACGGCGCTCGCCTGTTCAACGCGGCGGCCGCCCTGGGGGTGTCGGCGCGCGAATTGGCTGCCCCGGTCGATTCGGTGACGTTTTGTCTCAGCAAGGGGTTGTGTGCGCCGGTCGGCTCGGTCTTGTGCGGCTCGCGCGAATTCATCCGCAAAGCGCATCGCATTCGGAAACTGTTGGGGGGTGGAATGCGTCAGGCGGGCATCCTGGCGGCGGCCGGGATCGTGGCGCTGGAGACGATGGTTGACCGATTGGGCGAGGATCACGCCCGGGCGCGTCGGCTGGCGGAGGGGCTGGCGCGGCTCCCCGGCCTGTCCCTTCCGCTCGGAATGCCGGCCACGAACATGGTTTTTCTGGCGCTGGACGCCTCTGTGCCGTTCTCTACCCGCCAGGTTGTCGAAGAACTCCGCGCCCGCGGAGTCCTGGTAGGGGTAAGTGGCAAGCGTCAATTCCGGCTGGTGACCCATTATTGGGTGGACGATGCCGGCGTGGCGCAGGCCGTGGAGGCCTTCGGGACTATTCTTGCCTGACCCGTCCCTTGGGGGAAAGAAGATGATCCCAATGGGTGGGGTGCGGTTCGATCTGGTTGCGGCCGTGCTCTTTGGCAATATATAACCGCTGGTCGGCCAGGTCAACCAGGCGAAAGATGTCATCGGTTTCGAACGGCAAGACGGCAATTCCCTGGCTGAGCGTGGGCGCGGGGATGGTGTTCCCGTTGCGATCGTGGATTGCCAGCGCTCTGACCGTATCGCGAATGCGGGCCGCAACCTGGCAGGCTTGTGCGCCATCGGCATCGGGGAGCATGATGGCAAACTCTTCGCCTCCCCAGCGGCCAATGGCGTCGGTGCTTTTGATGTTCTTTTGAATAGAATCGGTCATGGCGATCAGAACCTGGTCGCCGACCAGGTGGCCGTAGAGATCGTTGTATTGTTTGAACTGGTCGATATCCAGCATGATTAAACTCAACACGCTGCCGTTTTGGATAGCCCGCGTGGCTTGCTGTTGCAGGATTTCCAGGAAATAGCCGTGATTGTATGCCTGGGTCAGGCTGTCCAGGTGGGATTGATGAACACTTTCGGCGTGATGATAAGCGTTGTCCAGGGCGATGGACGCTTGTTGTGCCAGATTTTGGAGCAGTTCGAAATCGGCCTTGTCGAAAGCGGCGACTTTGTAGGAGGCAACCGCCAGGACGCCGACCTGACCGTTGCCGAAGGTGAGCGGGGCGCCCATCCAGGAGAGATTGATCTTGTCTTTGCCGACAGTGGTATAGGCCACACCGATTAATTTTTGTTCTTTGGGCAAATTGGCCAGGAAAAGCGGTTCCTGACGGGTGGCGACCCGCCCTGCCAGCGAGTTTTCTAAGGGGACTTCGAGGTTGTGAAAGTACTCGCCGTCATCGTAGAGCATGCTCAGGAATAGAGCCTCTCCTTTGACGAAGGCGACGTAATAGGTGTCTGCTTGCAGAGAACGCTGAATGGCGATGTGCAGCGAGGCAACCACCTGTTCGATTTCGATGGAGGACCCGACCTGGCGGACGAAACTGTTCAGAGTTTCGAGGCGGTTGATGTGTTTCTGATTGGTTCCCTGGAGTTGGATGATTGTTTCTGAAAGGACGATGGCGATGAGATAGGGGGCGATCTGAGGAATCAAGTCTGTTGACAGCGGCAGCGGCCTCAACCCCAGAGCGATGGCGGCGGCCAGGGCGATCAGCAGATAAGCAGGGAGACGCCCGACGGTCATGGCGGTGATCACGCTTGCCAGGAGAGTCAGGGCGCCAACTGTGCCGCCCGATTGTGCTGGAAGGACGGTGGCCAGCAGGCCGATCCCCAGGCCACTGGCCAGGGCCGCTAGCCAGCCCAGTTGCCGGCGGCGCGGCGAGAAGGGGATCACGAAGTAGAGCAGATAAATCGAGTGCAAGATTCCGGTGGTGCTGATAAAGAGTGCAAAATAATCCCTGGCGTTCGGAGACGAAGAAAGCAAGGCGCCAAAGACGATCATTGTGCCATACAAGATGAGGAATGCCAGAACCGTCAGCAGACCGCTCTGACGCTGGCGGGAGGCGAAGACAGTCTTGTTGGAAGATGGTGTAGGTTTCATGTTCCGGTCAAAATATCATCCAGTTTGCCGCCAGCCAGGAGGTTCTCGAAGGCCTCTACCACTTGGGGGTCGAAGAGAATTCCGGATTGAGAGCGAAGGTACTCCAGGGCGTGGGCTTCTGTGACGCCTTGGCGATAGGGGCGGTCGCTGATCAGCGCATCGAAGGCGTCGGCGACGGCGAAGATTCGGGCCAGGAGGGGGATGTCCCGGCCGACCAGGCCGGCGGGATAGCCGCTGCCATCCCAGCGTTCCTGGTGAAAGCGGATGATTTCGAGAGTCTCGCTCAAGAAAGGCACCTGTTCGACGATGTGCGCGCCGATTTCCGGGTGGGTGCGCATGATTTCCCATTCGCGGGAGTCCAGGGGACCGGCCTTGTGCAGGATGGTGTCGCTGATGCCGATCTTGCCGATGTCGTGCAGCAGGGCGCCGCGTTCCAGCGCTTTCAGTTGCTGGGCCGTCAGCCCCATTTCCTCTCCCAACCGACGGGCAATCTTTCCCACCCGGGCGCTGTGGCCCTCTGTTTCGCGGTCGCGGGCATCGAGGGCCGAGATGAGGGCATTCAGGGTCTGATCGTAACTGGCTTCCAGGTCTTGATAGGCGGTTTCGAGGCGGAGGGCCTGCTGACGGGTCTCGGTGAGCAGGATCAGCCGTTCCAGGGCGACGGTTGCCTGGTTGCTCAAAGTCTGCAGGTTGGCAGCGTAGCGCGAGTTGTACCAGCGTCCTTCGGGGATGTCCAACCAGAGGGCGCCATAGGTGCGGCGTTGGGTCTGCAGGGGGATGCATACCTTGCTGCTGAAGCGGTCGTCGGAGATGATGATGGTCTGACCGGTCTGCATGGCCTGCTGAATGAGGGGGAGGGGATGGGAGGTGCCGGCCTCGACGCCGCTGGCATCCACTTCGACTTGGGCTTCGATTTCACCGTCCGGCGAAAAAAGCACGATTCCGCCGACGGAGGCATTGCCTAGTTTGAGGGCCGTCTCGGCGATGGCTTCGGTGGCCTTTGCCAAGTCATCGCTCAGCATGATGCGGATGCTGAGTTGATAGAGAAGGGTGGTGGTGCTGAGGGTGTTGCGCAGTTCCTGATAGAGCCAGGCGCTTTCGATGGCGGCGGCCGCCTGAGCAGCGATCAGGCCGGCCAGCGATTCGTCGTTTTCGGTGAAGGAGGGCTGGCCGCGTTTCCCAAAAGCCAGGACGACGCCGATGCTGAGTTCCTGCAGGCGGATGGGGAAGGCCAGCAGGCTTTTTAGAGAGGTGTGATCGGCTTTGAGGTGAGAGGTGAGCGGCGATTGCCGGAAGTCGCGCAGGCGCAGGATTTGACGGGTGTTCATCACCGTCTGGACGAGGGGATCGTCCTCGGGGGCCTTGCCCAGCAGGCGCGCCAGGGAGGGGGCGTTTCCGCTCGTGGCCTGGCGGGCGAGGCTGCCGTCCTGGTCGAGCAGGACGACGAAGGCAAAGCGGGCGTCGAGGGTCTTTTGAACGATGGCGGCAATCTGTTCGGTGGCGGCCTGGGCGTCCTGAGTCGTCGAAAGAGCGATGCCGGCCTGGACGAAGTCGGTCAGGCGCTGGTGATATTCTGCGCGCTCCCAGGCGTCCACCAATTGTTCGGCGACGGTTTCGACGGTGGCGATGTCGGTCTTGGAGAACGCGCCCTCGTTGTAGTGGTCGAGCACCAGAACGCCCTTGATGGCGCCGTGCTGGATCAGGGGCACGACCAGTTCGGAGAGGAAGGTTTGCCCGCTGAACCCGATGTAATCGGGGTCGCGGTGGGTGTCGTTGGCGACCTGGGTCATGCGCAGCCGCCAGACGCGTCCGATCAGGCCGCGGTCGACCGGTTGCCGATAAGAGGGAGGAACTACGCTGCGGGCCGGCCCGGCCATCGCCAGGGCGACGAACTCTTTGTGTTCGGGGTCCAGGCACAGCACGGTGACCAGCGCGCAGTCGAAGGCGCGGCGGATGGCGTTGACGACCAGTTGGGCCGCCACGGGCTGATCGAGGACCGTTTTCAGGTTCTGGATGACGTCGCTCAGCAGCCTGATCTGGGCGATTCGGCGGCGGTCCGAACTGAGCAGGGCGGTCAGGGCGCCGATGCGTTCCTCTTGCAATGCAATGCGCGCCTGCAAAGCCTGTCTCTCTTTGTAGAATGGACTGAGGCGGAAAAGTAATTCGTGCAGACGGGCCAGCGCCGATTTTGCCGGGCCAAGTCTATTGGGATGTGGATCAGCCATGTCGCTGCTCAAAGCATAGCATAGGAGGGTTTAATTTTCAATGCTTCTGCGAGTTGAGATATAATTCAGCGGGCTCGAAAAATTGTTTGTCGGTCAGGCAAACGGACCGGCGCGTTCTCAGGAGAGATTCTATGCAGGTGACTCTGGAAGTGATTGACCGGCTGGCAGAAGCCGTTCGTGCGGGCCTGGATTTCAGGCCGCGGGTGGGCATCATTCTCGGGACGGGTCTGGGTGACATCGCCGAGGCGGTGCAACGTCCGGTGATTTTTCCCTATCAACAATTGCCCGATTGGCCGCCGTCCACCGTGCGGGGGCATGTTGGCCGGCTTGTGGCGGGTTCGCTGGAGGGCCAGCCGGTTCTCGTCATGCAGGGCCGCATCCATTACTACGAGGGGTATAGCATGGCTCAGGTGACTCTGCCGGTGCGCGTCATGCAGCGTTTGGGTGTGGAAATCCTGGTCGTCACCAACGCGGCCGGGGCGATCAATCCGGCCTTCGAACCCGGCGACGTGATGCTGATTACGGACAATCTGAACCTGGCCTGCATGGCGGGGCTGAACCCGCTGGTCGGCCCCAACCTGGACGAGTTCGGGCCGCGCTTCCCCGACATGAGTCAGGCCTACGATCCTCAGTTGTGCGCCGCGGCACGGCGAGTAGCGGCAGAGGCGGGGATTGACTTGAAGGAGGGGGTGTACGTTGGCCTGAGCGGCCCGTCCTTCGAATCGCCGGCCGATTTGCGTTTCCTGCGTCTGGCCGGAGCGGACGCGGTCGGGATGTCCACCGTGGCCGAAGTCATCGTCGCCCGTCACGGCGGGACGCGCGTCCTGGGGTTTTCCGGCATCAGCAACAAGGCCAATCTGGACGGCAAAACCATAACAACGCACGAGGAAGTGTTGGAGGCGGGCAAGGTGTTGGCCCCGAAATTGGAGACGCTTGTACGGGGCGTTTTGCGCGCCTTGTAACCGGCAACGATGGCAGCCATTCTGAAATTTTTTGTCGACTATGCGCCTCTGATTTATTTTCTGCTGGCGTTGTGGGCGCTCCTGGCAGCCCGCCGGCTGTGGGTGGCGTGGCAGGAGGGGCGGACGGCCGTCTTCGGCTTGGAACGCCAACTGGCCCAACAGCGCATCGCCCGGTGGACCGTGCCGCTGGTGATGGCGTTTCTTTTCGCGGTGGGCGAATTGATTTTGAGTTCTTTTCTGGCTCCGGCCCTGCCGGCAGCCGAGATCCGGCCTACCCCCACCGTCGATTTGCTCTCCACCCCGACCGAGACCTTGTCGTTGTCGGTCATTTCTGAGACGGATGTGCCGCTTGCCACCGCGACGCCCGAAGTCAGCGGCTGCATCCCGGGACAGATTATGATCACCTTCCCCGAGCCGGGGATGGAGATTCGCGGCCAGGTTACTTTGTCCGGTTCGGCCGATGTCCCCAATTTTGGATTCTATAAGTATGAAGTCTCGCCTTTGGGGATGGATCAATGGACAACGATTTCGGCCGGAAATGCGGTCGTGCGAGATTCCGATCTTGGCCGTTGGGACACGAGCCAATTGACCCCGGGAGATTACCTGTTGCGTTTGGTGGTCACAGATAACCAGGGCAATGCTTTCCCCCCTTGTATCGTTTCGGTACGCATTCTGGCTCCGTGAGGTGCAGATATGCCGCAGATCCAGATCCGCCCGGCCGTTGCCGCCGACTTACCCCTTCTGATGGCGATCGATCACGCCGTCGAAACCGATTATGTCTGGCAGATGGAGGTGCTTGCCGAAGAGGGACAGATGGGCGCCATTTTTCGGGAAGTGCGCCTGCCGCGCACCGTCACGATTTCTTCGCCCAGGCCGGCCGCGGCGCTGAACGATGACTGGAGCCGCCGGAGCGGGCTGCTGGTCGCGGTGATCGGGAAAGAGCCGGTCGGATACGTCCGCCTGACGGACAAGGTCGTCCCGCGGACGGCGTGGGTGACCGGCCTGGCGGTTGCTTCTCGCTATCGGCGGCAGGGGATGGCGACGGCCCTGTTGTTGGCGGCTCAGGGCTGGGCGCTCGAACGCAAGAACAGCAGCATCCTCCTGGAAATGTCCTCCAAGAATGTTCCTGCGATTCGCCTGGCGCAGAAACTCGGCTATGAATTCTGCGGGTATAATGATCGTTATTACGAAAATCGCGACATTGCTCTGTTCTTTGGCCGCGCCCTCTAATTGCGTGGCGCATATCTGGTTCGCGATATGAGGAAATGTGCTTATGGTTAGCGGTTGGAGCCAGCAGGTTTTGGCGGGGATTATTACCATCAATCAGATCCTTACAGCCGGCATTGCCATTCTGGCCTTTTCCCTTTTCCTGTATGCTTTGTCTTTCAATTTGCGCGACCGCGTGGCGCGTTCTTTCGCCATCATCCTTCTGTGCGTAGTGGTCGTCTTTACCGCCGAGGCGCTCGAGAGCGCGTCCGAGTCGGCCGAATTCATCGATTTGATGCTCCGTCTCGAGTGGCTGGGGATTATTTTCCTGCCGGCTGCTTATCTTCATTTTTCGGATGCCTTGTTGGTGACAACCGGTCGGCCCTCGCGTGGCCGGCGCCGGTGGGCGGTCCGGCTGATGTATCTCCTCGCTTCGATTTTTCTGCTGCTGCTTGCCTTTGGCGATTTGCTCGGCCCATTGAAAGCCGATGCGCAGCCCGTTCCGCATTTGCAGCGCACCCTGTGGACGGAGATTTTCACCGGCTGTTACGTTGCCACGATGGCCTGGGCATGGGTCAATTTCGGCCGGGCTTACCGGCGAACGCTGACCCGTTCTGGTCGCCGGCGGATGGCGTATTTGCTTGCCGGTGCGACCGCTCCGGCGCTGGGCTCTTTCCCTTATCTGTTGTATGGATCGGGCCTCGCTGCCCGTCACCCTTTCCTTTTCTGGGGTGGGGCGCTGGTCAGCAACGTCCTGGTGGGGGGGTTGATTATCATCATGGCGTACGCGGTGGCTTTCTTCGGCGTCTCCTGGCCAGACCGGGTGGTGCGCAGCCGCTTGTTCAAGTGGATCCTGCGCGGTCCGGTGACCGCCTCGGTGGCGCTGGGCGTGATGACGATCGTCCGGCGCGTGGGAGAATACTTCGGCGTCGTCTATTCCGGCGCGGTGCCGACCGCGATGGTGGCAACCGTCTTGTTGATGGAGCATACGATTACGCTGGTGGCCCCCCTTTGGGAGCGTTTGATTTTCTTCGGCCGCGACCGCACCGATCTGGCCCTCTTGCAGAACCTCGAAGACCGACTGATCACGCAGGGAGACCTGCGCCAATTCCTGGAGGCCGTCTTGGCGGCTGTGCGCGATCATCTCCAGTCTTCGTCGGCTTTTGTTGCCGCCCTGGATGACGGCGAACTGTCGCTGGTGGTCGCGGCAGGGAATGCCCCTCTGCCTCAGGATACCAACCTGGCCGAAGCGCTGCAGATTGTCAATCAGAATGGCAATGGAAATTCGGAACAGGAGACCTACCTGTGGGGAGATTACTGGCTGTTTCCGCTCACCCAGCCGGCCGAAAGCGAGGAAGGCGCCCCGATCTTGTTGGGACTGCTTGGGGTGGCGCGTCATGAGGGACAAGAACTGGTGCGCGATCAACGTCAGGCATTGACCATGCTGATCCGGCGCGCCTCTCAGGCGCTGCGGGACCGCCGTCTGCAGCGACGCGTCTTTCGTTCCCTGGAGGATTTGCGCCCGCAAGTGGACATGTTCCAGCGCCTGCGCGCTGTTGGCCGTTACGATAGCAAGACCAGCCTGCTGCAGGAGACTTTGCCGCCCGAGGCCGATATTGCCAACTGGGTGCGGGACGCGCTGACCCATTACTGGGGCGGGCCGAAATTGACTCAGAATCCTTTGCTTCAACTTCAAGTGGTGCAGGAGGCCTTGCAACAACAGGATGGCAATCTTGCCAACGCCTTGCGCTCCATTCTGCGGGCGGCGGTGGACACGATCCGTCCGCAGGGGGAGCGGCGTTTTACGGGCGAGTGGATCCTGTACAATATCCTGGAGATGAAATTCATCGAGGGCCGCAAGGTTCGCGAGGTGGCCAGCAGATTGGCGATGTCAGAGGCCGATCTCTACCGAAAGCAGCGCGTCGCCATCGAAGAGGTGGCGCACGCAATCCTTGCCATGGAGCGGCAGGCGGCCTCGAGGGCGAATGGGAAGGAGGTCGATCCGGGATGATGGTCAAAGACCGTATTTTTCAAGAAGAACCGCCGAACTTGGATGAGGGCTGGTGGGCTTCTCTTCTGGCCGAGGAAGAGGCCGGCGGCCTGGGCTTGTCGGCAGGCAGAGGCAGGCCGGATGAGCAGCCTGAACCCTCGCTGGAGTGGGGGCGGGCGATGACTTTGTACCGCCAGGATCAAATCGTCACGCTGACGGTGAGCGGCTATAATCGAGGCGGGCTGCTCGTGACCGGCAACGGCCTGAGCGGCTTCGTCCCCTGCTCGCATCTTCTCGATGTGCCGGCTTTGCCGGAGGCAGGCCGGCGGGAGGATTGCCTCTCTGCGTATGTGGGGCGCGTTCTGCGTTTGAAAATCATCGAATGCGATCCCGAAGAGAGGCGCATCGTCTTCTCGGAGCGGGCGGCGCGGGCCGAACCCGGCCGGCGCACCGAACTGCTCGAAAGTCTGCGGGCCGGACAGCGCGTCTGGGGCGAGGTGACCAACGTGACCGATTTCGGCGTCTTTGTCGACCTGGGCGGGGTGGAAGGTCTGATTCATATCTCTGAATTGTCGTGGGGTCGGGTGAATCATCCGGCCGATATTGTCAGCGTCGGTCAGCGGGTCGAGGCGCTGGTGCTCGAAGTGGCTCCCGAACGCTGCCGGATTGCGCTGAGCCTCAAGCGTTTGCAGGCCAATCCGTGGGAAACGGCCCATGAGCGTTATCCGCTGAACCAGGTGGTGCCGGCGACGATCACGGCTATCGTCCCCTTCGGCGCTTTTGCGCGCCTCGAAGAAGGGCTGGAGGGCCTGATCCATACCTCCGAGATTCCCTTGCCTCCGAATGCGGAGCCCAAGGATGTGTTGACGCCCGGTCAGGTTGTGCAGGTGCGTATTCTGCAGGTGGAAGCCTCCCGCCAGCGCCTCGGCTTGAGTATGCGTTTGTGATGGTCTGATATGCCCATTTCGTCCCGCCCCCCCAGCCGTTCGTCCTCCTCGCCGGCGCGATCGCCCTCTTCCCGCTCTGCGGCGGACGAGACGCCCCGGCCGCCGCGTCCCCCCGATCTTCTCGACCGCCTGGCGGCGTTTCGCAGCCATTTTGGGCGCTATGGGTGGGATTTTGTCGGCATTCTGTTGCTGGTTCTGGCGCTGTTGACCTTGTTGGGATTGCTGGGCCTTTCGCAGGGGGTCTTGCTTGGCTGGTACATCGGTTTGCTTCGGGTCTGGTTCGGCTGGGGCAGTTTCCTGTTTGTGGTGGCGCTCGGCCTGGGCGGTGTGTGGGCTTTCCGGCGCAGCCGACTTGCCTTCCGTTTGTCTTGGGGACGGTTCATTGCTCTCGAATTGGCCGCTTTTCTGACCCTGGCGCTGCTGGCGCTCCTCAGCGGCAACGCTCTTTCGCAGGCCGAGGCGGGCGGCTGGGGGGGAAGGGTGGGGTGGGGGCTGTCCATGCTGGCGGCCAGTGTGTTGGGAAGGGTAGGGGGCGGCGTGACCATCGTGGCTTTGTGGTTCCTGGCGGTGATGACCGGCTTTGGATTGTGGTACCGGCTCGAGGTCTGGTTGTTTCGGCTGGCGGGGGAATCGCCTCCTCCTCTTGCGACCGGGACTCCTGTCGAGGAAAGCCCGGTCGTCTCGCCGCTGCCGGTCGAGCCTGCCCCTCCCGAGGCTGGCCGGGCGCGCAAGCAAGTCCTTCCGCCGGAATACCGCAAGTCGTTCAAGGTTCCCGATCGACAGGACGAGAAGCCGGCCAAGCCGCTCGAGCGGGGCGCCGATCTGCCGCCGTTCAACCTGCTCGTCGGCGAACAGGGCGTCCGGCCGGATGAGCGCACGATCAATCAGACGGCCGGGTTGATCGAGAAGACGCTGGCCGAGTTTGGCATTCCGGCCAAGGTGGTTGGCTTTCGCATCGGGCCGACGGTGACGCAGTTTGCCGTCCAGCCGGGTTTTATCCGCAAGGGAAACGCCGATGAGGACGAGCAACAGATGAAGGTGCGCGTGGCGCAAATCGCGGCCCTGCAGCGCGACCTGACCCTGGCGCTTTCGGCCGAGCGTTTGCGGATCGAGGCGCCCGTGCCGGGGCGCGGTTATGTCGGCATCGAGGTGCCCAATCCGCGCTCGTCGGTGGTCCGTCTGCGGCCGCTGCTCGAAAGCGAAGCATTCCAGAAAGTGGCTTCTCCGCTGGCCCTGGCGCTGGGACGGGATGTCTCGGGCAATCCGGTGGTCGCCGACCTGGCGCGCATGCCGCATTTGCTCATCGCCGGGACGACCGGCTCGGGCAAGTCGGTCTGCATTGCTGCTCTGGCGACCTGCCTGGCGATGAACAACACGCCCGACGATCTGCGGATGGTGATGATCGATTCGAAGATGGTGGAGTTGATCCGTTTCAATGGGCTGGCACATTTGTACGGCAAGGTAGAAACGGATATCCAGCGCATCCTGGGCGTGTTGCGCTGGGTGGTGGCGGAGATGGAGCACCGTTATAAATTGCTCGAAGCGGCTCAAGCGCGTGACATTGATGTCTACAACCGCCGCCTGCAGCGGCGCAAAGACGCTCGGCCGCTGCCGCGCATCGTGGTGTGGATCGACGAAATGGCAGACTTGATGATGTCTGCTCCGGATCAAACGGAGCATAATCTGGTCCGCCTGGCGCAGATGGCGCGTGCTACGGGCATCCATCTGGTGGTGGCCACCCAGCGTCCGAGCACCGATGTGGTCACGGGGCTGATCAAGGCCAATTTCCCGGCCCGCATTTCCTTTGCGGTGGCTTCCCAGGTCGATTCGCGCGTCATTCTTGATCTGCCGGGGGCCGAGACTTTGCTGGGGCGGGGCGATATGCTCTTCCTGAACCCGGAGGTGGGCCACCCGGTGCGCGCCCAGGGGGTGATCGTCGGCGATCAGGAGATCGAGCGGCTGATTTCTTTCTGGCAGAGCAAGCGGCAAGGGGCCGAAGAAACCCGGCCGCCCTGGGAGTCGTTTTTGAGCGAGGCGCAGGAGAAGAACGGCGACGATGTCCTCATCGAGCGCGCCATCACGATTTTGAAGCAGGAGCGGCGAGCCAGCGCTTCCCTTCTTCAGCGCCGGCTCAACATCGGCTATCCGCGCGCTGCCCGTCTGCTCGATCAGTTGGAAGAGAGAGGCGTGGTCGGCCCCTCGCTGGGCGGCGGACGCGACCGGGAAGTGTTGATCGAAAACGACGAAGAAGAGGCCGAGGCCGGCGACGAGAAATGAAAAGGCACCTGTGGTATGATTGGCCGGGCGCTCTGCCGCTTTCATCTTACGCTTTTTGGAGGCCACAACGTGGATTTGGACAACGAGAAGAAAATGACCTTTGCCGATAGGATGCGCGTCTGGTTCCGCTGGCTGCTCGACCCGATTGCGGCCTTCTTGGATCGGATCGGCATCCGCCCCAATACGGTCACTCTGGCAGGCCTGATCGGGACGATCGGATGTGCAGTCTTGATTGCATCCGGTCACATGACTTGGGCCGGGCTGTTGCTCCTGGTGATGGGGCCGGTCGATGCCCTCGACGGCGCGCTGGCCCGTTTTCGGGGCGAGGCCAGCGATTGGGGCGCGTTCGTCGATTCGGTCACCGATCGCTATTCGGAATTGTTCATCTTTTTTGGTTTTGTGATTTATTACCTCGTACAGGAGAACCCTGTCGGGGTGCTGTTGGCGTACCTGGCCGCGGCCGGTTCGGTGCTGGTGTCGTACGTCAAAGCGCGGGCGGACGCCTCCCGCCTGGACGCGAACGTCGGCCTGTTGACCCGCGTCGAGCGTTATCTGGTGATGATTCCCCTGCTGATTTTCAATCAGCCGATGGCCATCCTGATCATCATCGCCATTTTTGCCAATTTTACGGCCCTGCAACGCATTTGGCGGGTGCGGCGCGACGCCCACCGCCGTTATTCTCAATCTTAGGAGCAGATCATGAATCCGGGAACTCCCCCCAACGGCTTCGATATTTCTCTTTCGTGGATTCTCTTATTCGCCATTCCGGCCTTGCTGATCACCATTGCGCTGATGATCTATGACGAGGTCGTGCAGCGCAATCCGAAGCGGAAGCAGCCCAGCGTCTGGTATTGGGTGGTGCTTTCGGGATTATTCGGCATTGCCCTTTGGGCAGCCTTTCTTCCCTATTACACGGGGCGTGTCTGGCATGTTTATTACTATGCCATCATGATCATTCTCGGCATTATCGGCGCGGCCCTGCTTTCCCAGGTGGAGGCCAAGCGGCGCGGCCTCAACGCCGATCTGGTCTGGGATATGCTTCTGTGGCTGGTCATTGCCGGCGTGATCGGAGCGCGCCTGTGGCATATCTTTACGCCGACTCCGAGTGCTCTGGTGATCGACCCGGCGACCGGCGAACTGGCCAACCCCTATTTCGTCGGCGGGACCGTCCACTGGAATCAGATTTTCAACCTGCGCAACGGCGGGCTGGGCATTCCCGGGGCAATCATCGGGGGGGCGATTGCTCTCTACATTTACAGTCGTTCCAAGAAGATTCCCTTCCTGACCTGGACGGATATCGCCGCGCCGGGGGTGGCGCTTGCCCAGGCAATCGGCCGCTGGGGTAACTACTTCAATCAGGAAGTCTATGGCCTGCCGACCGGCCTGCCCTGGAAGATCTACATTGACCCGGCCCATCGGGCGGAGGGGTATGAAACCTACGAATACTTCCATCCGCTTTTCATGTACGAGTCGCTCTGGAATCTGCTCAACATGGCCGTCCTTCTCTGGCTGGCCCGCCGCTTCGAGAAATGGCTGAAAGCCGGCGATATCTTCTACGCTTACATGTTCATCTACTCGATCGGCCGCTTCGGCCTGGAGTTCTTGCGGCTGGACGCGGCCCAGGTCGGCGGCATCAATTTCAATCAGACGTTCGTCGCGATTGTCGGTCTGGTTGCGGTCGGGCTGTTTCTGTGGAATCATCGCGGCGGCAGTCCCCGCCGCAAGGCATCTGCTCGCAAGGCGACCAAAGTTTCGGCGGAAGTTGAACCGGCCGAGGAGTTGCCGGCTCCTGTCGAGGCGGCTCAGGGCGCTTCTGCCCGCCGCCGGACAAAGACGGCCGGTCAGGAGAGCAATGACGAGAAACCGCGCCGGTCTCGCGGCGAAAAGTAGTCCTTTGCAGGGGCGGCGCGCCTGGCCGTCCCTGCCTCTCTTTAATGGTGAGAGGCGATGATTCATGCACAAGATCTAAGCAAGCAGTTCGGCGACTTCTGGGCGGTGGACGGCGTCAACCTCGACGTTCGGCCGGGCGAAGTCCTGGCCTTGCTGGGTCAGAATGGGGCCGGCAAGACCACCACCGTTCGCATGCTGACCTCGGTTCTCAGGCCGACGCGCGGGACGGCATTCGTCGGAGGCTATGATGTCGTTGCCCAGCCCGAAAAGGTCCGTGCGGCCGTGGGGGTGTTGACCGAGCAGCATGGTCTTTACCTGCGCATGAGCGGGCTGGAATACCTGGATTATTTTGGCCGGATCTATCGTCTGTCTCCCGCCGAGCGCCGTCAGCGGTGTGAGTACTTGCTGGAATATTTCGGGCTGTCCGAAGCCGCCGGTCAGACCATCGGCCAGTATTCCAAAGGGATGCGGCAGAAACTGGCCATCGCCCGGGCGTTGATTCATTCGCCCCGGGTTTTGCTGCTGGACGAACCCACCTCGGCCATGGATCCCGAAAGCGCCCATCTGGTGCGTCAGTCGATCGCCGGGCTGCGGGCCGAGAATCGCACGATTGTCATTTGCACGCACAATCTCATCGAGGCCGAAATGCTGGCCGATCATGTCGCCATCATTTACCGCGGCCGGATCGTGGTCAGTGGAACGGTGGCGGCGCTGAAGCGAGAACTGCTCGGCCCGCCCGAATATGACGTGCGCGTGCGGGACGGACGCTTGACCGGTCCTCTCAACCTGCCGGCCGGCGTCACGCTGGCCGAAACGTCCAACAACCATCTTCGTTTTCGGGTCGAAGATCCGCAAGTGAACAATCCACTCTTGCTGCACTGCTTGTTGGAAAGCGGTCTCCAGGTGATTACCCTCGAGGAAGTGCCGCGCTCCCTCGAACAGGTCTATCTGATTGCTATGAAGCGGGTGCGCGATGAATAAACTCCGGCTGGACGAATTGCAAATGGCCTGGCTGGTGGCCCGCCGCGAATTGCGCGATCAATTCCGCGATTGGCGCGTCATCGTGCCGATGGTCTTTCTGACCCTCTTCTTTCCTTTTCTGATGAATGCGACCGCGAAGGCGGCCCTGGATTTTACCGCCCAGTATGGCACGCCGCTCGTCGCGGAACGGCTGGTGCCGTTCTTCATGATGGTGGTCGGATTCTTCCCGATCACGGTTTCGCTGGTGATTGCCCTCGAGTCGTTTGTGGGCGAAAAGGAGCGCGGGACGATCGAGCCGCTCTTGAGCAGTCCGCTCAAGGACTGGCAATTGTACCTCGGCAAACTGGTGGCCGCTTCGAGCGTTCCCCTGTTGACCTCCTATCTGGGAATTGGTGTCTATCTATTCGCTCTCGTCTTGCGGAATATCCGTTTTCCGGATCCGAACATTCTGGCCCAGACAATTGTCTTGACTTCGGTGCAGGCGGTCTTGATGGTCAGCGGCGCGATTGTGATCTCGACCCAGGCGACCTCGGTACGGGCGGCCAATCTCATGTCCTCGTTCATCGTCATCCCGATGGCGCTCTTGATCCAGGGCGAGAGCATTTTGATGTTCTGGGGCAACAATCAGGTGCTTTGGCTGGCCGTCCTGGCGGTTACCATTCTGGCAGGCCTGTTGGTGCGGCTGGGCGTCTCCCATTTCCAGCGTGAGGCGTTGCTAGGGCGCGAGATCGACGTGCTCGATTTTCGCTGGATGGGACGCACCTTCTGGCGGGCTTTTCGGGGCGCGGCCAGGACGCTCCCCCAGTGGTACCGGATCGAGGTCCGCGCCGCCTTGCGCCGTCAGCGGATTGCCATCCTCAGCCTGATCGTCATCGGGGTCGTTTCCGCGCTGGGCGCTTATCTCTGGCTGGACGGTCATACCGCTGAACTTGCAGCGGCCTCTGACTCGCCCGATTTTGCCAATTTTCTGACGAGCGGCCTGGGCGTGCCGGTCCTCGACCGGATCAGCGCCATCTCTATATTTGGGAACAACGTCCGAGCCGTCTTTTTCATTTTGATTCTGGGAATCTTTTCCTTTGGCGTGCTGGGCATGCTTGCCTACATCGTCAATTTCAGCCTGATCGGGCTGGTCCTGGCGGCTCTGCCCCTCGTTGGGCTGTCGCCGCTGGCGACGGGGGTGGCGGGCATTCTGCCGCATGCCATCTTCGAATTGCCCGCCCTGATTATCGCCAGCGCGGCCGTGCTGCATCTCGGCGCCGTGCTGGTGACGCCCAACCCTCAGCGGACGCTGGGTGAAGTGTTGATCGAGACGCTTGCCGATTGGGCAAAAGTGACGCTCGGCCTGGTCCTTCCGCTACTTGCGATCGCGGCCGTGGTCGAAACGTATGTTTCTCTGCCTCTTCTCTTGTCCACTTTGGGAGGGTTGCGATAGACGGCGTGGAGTGAAAAATGCCGAAATTGATCATCCTGGGTTCTTCGAACGCCATTCCCGATCGGGAGCATGAAAATACTCACATGGTCGTGGTGGGCGAGCAGACGACTGTGCTGGTGGATTGCGTCAGCAGCCCGATCTTGCGCCTGGAGCGGGCGGGGGTAGATTTTCACAGCCTGACGGATTTGATCTTGACCCATTTCCACCCCGATCACGTTTCCGGCGTGCCACAATTGCTGATGGATATGTGGCTGATGGGCCGTAAGAATGCGCTCAATATCTATGGCTTGCATCACACCGTTGACCGCATCGAGGAACTGATGGGCTTTTATTCCTGGGCGGAGTGGCCGGCCTTTTTCCCGGTGGCTTTTTATCGTCTCCCTGCCCAGGAACTGACGGTGGTGCTGGATAATGAAGAGATGCAGATTCTGGCCTCCCCTGTGCGGCACATGATTCCCACCATTGGCCTGCGTTTCGAGTTCAAGAAGTCGGGGAAATCGCTGGCGTATTCCTGCGATACCGAACCCTGCGCGGAGGTCGTCCGCCTGGCGCAGGGGGCCGATGTGCTGATTCACGAGAGCGCCGGGGCGTTTCGCGGCCATTCCTCGGCGGCCCAGGCCGGCGAGATCGCCCGACAGGCCGAGGTGGGAAGCCTGTATCTCATCCACTATCCGACCGGCCCCTATCTCTCCGGCGATCTGGTGGCCGAGGCCCGAGAGCGTTTCTTGGGCGAGGTTTCCCTGGCCGAAGATTTTATGACCCTTTCGTTCGATTGAACCTTCAGGCGGCGCCGCCTGCTTGTTTTGGGAGCCTCTACCAACCGGTGATGAACTGCGCCCACTCGTCATTTTCGACGAGGTGATGGCCAAAGATATAGGCGGCGCTGGCCGGCGGTTCGTAGGGAGTGTGTAGGAGGCTCATGTGGGCCTCCTCCAGCCGGCGGCCGCCTTTACGGTGATTGCAGGCCGGACAGGCGGCGACTACATTGTCCCAGGCGTGTTCTCCGCCCAGGTGTTTGGGCAGAACGTGATCGAGGGTCAGTTCTGTGGAGCGCCGGCCGCAGTATTGGCAGGTATAATTATCGCGGCGGAAGACTTCTTTGCGGGTTAACTTGACCCGCAAGCGCGGTTTATGCACCATCTGCTCCAGGCGGATGACGGACGGCCGCGGGATGGCCTGGGATACGGTGTGGATGTAGCCTCGCCCGTTCATGACCATGTCCGCTTTCCCGGAGAGGATCAATCCGAGCGCCCGCCGTGTGTTGCAGACGTTGATCGGCTCGAAGTTGGCGTTGAGGACCAGAACCGGCTCGTGCATAAGGTCTCCGCAATGGCGTGTATTATACTCCAACCCGTTTGTGTGTGAGAGAAGGAGCGAACGATGAACATTCTACTGAGCGGTGGAACAGGGATGATCGGCTCGCATCTGACCCGTTCTCTGCTGGCGGACGGACATCGGGTCTGGGTGCTGAGCCGAGACCCGGCGCGGGCGCGCCTGCCGGAAGGCGCCGACGCGGTTGCCTGGGATGGGCGCACCCCGGCCGGCTGGGGCGAACTGGCGGCCCAGGCAGACGCGGTGATCAATCTGGCCGGCGAACCGCTGGCCCGTTGGCCGTGGACAAAGGCCCGCAAACAACGCTTCTGGGACAGCCGGGTGAACGCCGGGCGGGCGCTGAGCGAGGCGATAGAGGCGGCTGCCCGCCGGCCACGGGTGCTGATCCAGGCTTCGGGCATCAACCACTATGGCTTGAGCGGTGACGTGGCCGAGGAAGCGACGCTGCCCGGCGAGGATTTCCTGGCTCGCCTGACCGTCGCCTGGGAAGACTCCACCCGTCCCGTCGAAGCGCTGGGCGTGCGCCGGGCAGTGATTCGATTAGGCGTCGTCTTGGCGAGGGGAGACGGATTGCTGCCGCTGATGGCCCTGCCGGTGCGTCTGTTTCTGGGCGGGCGGTTGGGCAGCGGACGTCAGGCTGTCCCCTGGGTACACGTGCAGGATGTGGTGGCGGCCATTCGTTTCTTGCTGGACAACGAGGCGGCGCGCGGCCCCTTCAATCTGGTCGCCCCCCGGCCGGTCACGAACGCCGAGTTCTATCGCACCCTGTGCCGGGTGCTGAAACGCCCCTTCTGGTTTCCGACCCCGGCCTTTCTGCTGCGCCTGGCGCTGGGTGAAATGTCCGTCCTGGTGGTGGATGGCCGCCCCGCCCGCCCCAAGCGGCTACAAGAAGCCGGTTTTGAATTCACATTGGGGGAATTGGAGGAAGCCCTGCGGCAGGCGCTCTAGGCGGGCAAGAACCGCTTTCTATTTTTCCCCGTCTGGCCGTCGGCTTTCGCGCCCGGCGCGCAGCGCCCGCCGCAGGCGGTCCCATGCCGAGCGACTCTGTTCGGCCTCGCCGGGGGTGATGTCTGCCCGGCCGTAGCGGGCATGGACGAAAGCCTCGGTCAGGTTGTCCAGGCTTTCGCGTTCCTCTTGCAGGTCGGGGAGCAGCGCCTTTTCGTATTCGTGGGGCGTTTGCCATTCCTGACGCGGGTGGCCGGTTTCGCCGGCGCGGCGCACAAGCGCCAGGTAGTAAAAGAACACTTTCTGGCGCGGCGGCAGGCGGCGGAGGTTGAGGTAGCCCCGCCCTCCTCGGCCCGGCGTTTCGCGGGGCCGCTCCCGCAGGCGATTCAGGCCTCGGCGGATCAGATTGCCGGCGTCCTCGCCAGCCTGGCTGAGGGCGGTTCTCATCCATGCCCAGACGCTGACCAGGAAGCGTGCCAGGCCGAAGCGGCGCAGGATTTGGGCCAGTTGCGGATTGGCGATCAGGAACTGACGGAAGGCGAAGATCAAGATGGCAATGAAGATTCCCCAAAAGATCAGCGAGTTGACGACGTCGCCCGAGTGAATCGGCTGGCCGGTCTGTTTGAGGTATTGTCCCGGTTCGAACGGCGCGGGGGGCGGGGGAGGGGCCGGGGCGTTGGGGATGCCGAAGAGGCGCGTGGCCAAGCGGTTGAGGCTGCTCAGGGCGAGCAGGAAGAGATAATAAATCCCGGCCATCAAGGCCATGACAAAGCCGATGAAAATCCTGAGCGTATCCAGCAGCCCAAGTTTGTAGCGGGATGGCAGCCACAGGGAGATGCCTGCCAGCAGGGCCAGAAACAACAGGCTGTAGAGCACCCAGCGGACGGCCAGGTTGGGGGCCACCCGCACCCGATTGTAGCGCCAAAAGGTGACCAGGGCGGCGAAATTGGTCAGCCCGAGCAGGATCAGGCCCAGGATGAAATAGGCGACCAGAACGGCCGTCACTTCGGTTCGGGGGGCGGAGGGGGAGAGGGAGGCCTGGAGGGGGATTCCGCCCAGGAGCGCCAGCAGTCCGCCGGTCAGCAGAAAGTGGCGTCCGAGAGTCTCCTGAAACGGCCGACGCTGATCGGGGGCCACGGGCGGCGGCTTTTCGACGCCAAACGTGGTGTAGGTCATTTCCATTTCGGTCAGCGTCCCTACCAGGAGGCTGCAGACCTGCCAGACGGCCCCTGCCAACGCGCCGAGGGCGACGAAATCTGCGCTCAAGAGACCGGACCAGAAATTGTTGCGCAATAATTGTAGGTTTGCCGCCAGGCGGTCGAGGCCAAAGCGCGCTTCGGCAAAGAATTTCAACAGGAGAAGAAGGATGAGCCATTCGGCCAGGCGGTAGGCAAACGCCTGCGCTGGGGGCATCTCGCTTTTCTTCAGGAACCAGGTGGTCAGGCTGGCCTCGGCGATCATCGCCGCGCAGATGAGGATTGCGCCGCGGCTGTCCCAGCCGGGGCGCAGCCATTCGACGAATGCGATCGAGACCATCCCGAAGCAGAGCGTCATCAGGGCGGCGACCCAGCGCGCCATCATCAGGGTCAGGCGCTCGTTCTGGCGGGAGAGGGTCGGATCGCTGCTCATGCCCGTCTCCAGATGTCGAGGCCGGTTTCGTTCTGGAATGCGTAGAGCGGAAAGCCCAGACTGCGGGCCTGTTCGCGGGCTTTCTGTACGCTGACCGTTCGTCCGACCAGAATGAGGACGACGTTCTGGCCGCGGCGCTGGGCCTGGATCAGTTCGTCGAACAGCGCCTCTTCTGCCCGGCCGGTGATGACGACGACGGTGGTGCCCCACGGCAGTTGCGGCGATTCTTTGCGCAGCAAGGCGGCGAGGCTGCCGGTGGGGGCGCTTTGCAGGCGGGCCAGGATTTCCAGGAGGCGCATGAGGTGGCCGCGGCCCTTGCGGGGGGGAAGAGGGGGAACGTAGCGGCCGTCGCGGTGCGGGTCAATGCCGTTGGTGACCAGCCCGACGGCCTGGCGCTGTCCGGCGACCCAGTTGGCGATTGAAGCGGCGACGACAATGGCCAGTTCGACGGCGTCGAGGCGGTGCTGGGCCTCGTATTCGGCGCTGTTCAGGTTGAGGAAGATAGAGGTCTCCAGCGCGATGGAAGGCTCGAATTGTTTGACCTGCAGCCGGCCTGCGGCCGCGCTCGACTTCCAGTCGATGCGGCGCAGCGAATCGCCGGCGGTGTAGTCGCGCTTGTTGAGGATGCGGGCCGGGTCTTCGAAGATCGGCTGGTGATGGCGCAGCGTCCCCTGAGGGGAACGGGAGGGGAGATGAAGGCTGGTCAGCGGAATGATTTTCGGGAAAACGGTGATGTGATCTGGCGGGGCGGTGTATTCCTGCGGGCGCGCCAGGCCGATCGGATCGCCGCAGGTGGCAAACAGCGGGCCGAGAGGATAATAACCGCGTTTGCGTCCCTGGAGGCGATAAACGATCTCTGCCCGGCCGCCGGGCGCCAGGCTGACCACGTGTTTGACCGGCCCGGCAGGGGCGAGTTCAACCGGCAGACTTTCGTGTAGATATAACCAGGGAACCGGAAGCCAGCCGGCGTTCTCGACCTGGATGCCCACCGGGATTTCTTCGCCCCAAAAGGCGCGGCTGTCGAATTTGCGATGATAGTGGACCGCTTTTCCTGCCCGACGCGCCCACAGCCAGCCGAGCAGCAGCGCTCCGAAGATCAGATAGAAGAGGGTAAAAGCGAATCCGCCGTCGGGCAGGGCGGCAATGAAAATAAGCAGGAAAAAGAAGACGAGGAATTCGGTCAGCACGGCGGGGGTTATTGGACCCGGCCCAGGTCGAGCGGCACGCTTTTGAGCAGATCGGCGAGGATGGCCGCTGCGGTCCGGCCGCGCAATTCGGATTCGGGCCTGACGATCAGGCGGTGGGTCAGCGTGCAGGGGACCAGGTATTTGATGTCGTCGGGCAAGACGTGATCGCGGCCGCGCAGGGCAGCCAGGGCCTGGGCGGTCTTGAACAGGGCCAGGCTGGCGCGTGGACTGCCGCCGAGGGCAAGGTCGGGGTGGTCGCGCGTGGCAGCCACCAGCCGGATGATGTAATCTTGGAGGGTGTCATCCACGTGGATTTCCCAGACCTGACGTTGGAAATCGAGCAACTGACGGCCGTCAACCGCCTGGCGAAGAGAATTGATCGGATGTTCTCGCTGCAGGTGGCCGAGCAGGAATTTCTCGTCGCTAAAGGCCGGGTATCCGACTGCCAATCGCATCAGGAAGCGGTCGAGTTGCGCTTCGGGGAGCGGAAACGTCCCCTCGTACTCGATTGGGTTCTGGGTGGCCAGGACGAGGAACGGGCGCGGCAAGGGGCGGGTGACGCCGTCCACCGTCACCTGGGCCTCTTGCATGGCCTCGAGGAGCGCCGACTGCGTGCGCGGCGTGGCGCGGTTGATTTCGTCGGCCAGGAGGATGTTGACAAAGACCGGCCCGGGACGGAATTCGAACTCGCCTGTCTTTTGATTGTAGACCGATACGCCGCTGACATCGTTGGGCAGCAGGTCGGGGGTGCATTGCAGGCGCTTGAACTGCCCTCCCAGGCTGATGGCCAGGGCGCGCGCCAGCATGGTTTTTCCCACCCCCGGCACGTCCTCGATCAGAACGTGCCCCTCGCACAGCAGGGCCACCAGCAGCAGTTCGATCGTTTCCCGCTTGCCGATGATGACTTTCTCGACGTTTTCGATAATTTTGTGGGCGAAATCCTGAACTTCGGTCATGGTGTCTCCGGTTAGGACAAGAATATCACGGAATCGAGAAAAAGTGGATGGTAAGCACATATTAAATTGGGCGAAATGCTGTATAATGGTGGCCATGTCGGTTATTTCGAAGGCGCGGGAATATTATGATTTGCATCGCTAGATCGTGCTGCGGATGTGTGCAACGCGCCTGCCGCAGCAGGCGCGTTTGTGTTCTGGCAAGAGGTGAAGGCGGTTCGGGACTATGAAATGCAGGCAAATCATCCGGCGGGTATGCCGCTTTCTCGATGGAGGTTTCATTCTTTCGCGCCCCGGGCGTGATTTTTGGAGGTCTCAATGAACATCGATGAACAAGTTGCTTTGTTGATGCAAGGCACCGAGTATGGCGACGAGGAACTCAAACAAACGATGGCGCGCGAGTTAAAGGAGCGCCTGCTCGAGGCTGAGAAAGAGGGCCGGCCGCTGCGCGTCTATTGCGGCTTCGACCCGCGCACCTCGGACTTGCACCTCGGCCATTCTGTCCCGATGCGCAAATTGCGTCAGTTCCAGGAACTTGGCCACGAGGTGACCTTCGTGGTCGGCTCGTTCACTTCTTTGATCGGCGATCCCTCCGATAAGGACAAGTTGCGTCCCCGTCTGACGGCAGACGAGGTCCGGCACAATGCCGCCACCTATGCCGAGCAGGCCTACAAGATTCTCGACCGCGAGAAGACCCGCATTCGCTTCAACTCCGAATGGCTGGCCGGGTTGAGTTTCGAAGAACTCATCAATCTGGCCTCCAATTTCACCTTGCAGCAGTTCATCACCCGCGACAATTTCCGCAAACGTTGGGAGAACGGCGACCCGATCTACCTGCACGAGACGTTCTACTCGATCATGCAAGGTTACGATGCCCATGCTTTGCAGACCGATGTGCAGGTCGGCGGCACCGACCAACTGTTCAACATCGTGACCGCTGCCCGCAAGATCATGACCTTCCTGGGCGACAAACCCAACATTGCCATCATCCTGGGCATCCTGCCGGGGACCGATGGGGAGGTCAAGATGAGCAAGTCGCTCGGTAACCACATCCCTTTGCTTTCGACGCCCGAAGACATGTATGGGAAGGTGATGTCGGTGCCAGACAAGGCGATGGGAGCCTACATGCGTCTGGTCACGCGCTGGACCCCCGACCGGATCGCCGCGCTGGAGGCTGATCTCCGCTCCGGCGCGGTCCACCCGCGCGATGCCAAAATGGAAATTGCCCGCGAGATCGTCTCCATTTTCCACGGCGAGGAATCCGCTCTGGCGGCCGAGGAGGCCTTCAAGAAAGTTTTTCAACAAAGGGATTTGCCCGATGTGATGGCCGAGTACGGTTTGCAACCCGGCCAGACCGTCCTGGACGTCCTCCTGGCGGCCGGCTTGGTGGCCAGCAAGTCGGAGGGACGGCGGATGATCGAGCAAAAGGGGGTGCGCCTGGATGGGACGGTGCTGGAAAGGGCCGACGCTGCTTTCCCACACCCGGGGGTGTTGCAGGTGGGCAAGCGGCGCTTTGTGCGCGTTAAGTGACCAACGCTCTCGCAGCGTGTGCAGGCTGCGAGAGCGTTTTATTTAAGGGCGCAGGGTTTCTTCCAGAAGCATCCGCCCGAGGCGAACGGCCAGGGAGGAGTTTTCCTCCTCGAGCAACACGACCACCGTGACGGGGGTGGCCTGCCAGTCGGGCAGGGTGCCTCCCAGATACCAGGTCAGGCGGCTGCCGTTGCGGCTGTCTTGGCCGACCCATTCCCAGTAAGGTTCTCCGGCGACGATGTGTTCCTCGGCGGTGAGACGGGCCTGCTCGGCAGGCAGCGCCTGGACGGGGGCGCCCAGGGCAGGCAGGATGACCCATCCCTGAGCGGGGGTGTTGACGGCCATGGCCAAGCGCGGCGAGGGGCGCACGCCGTCGTTGCTGTAGGCCGCGGCGGCCAGAGCGGCCTGCAGCGGACTGATGAGCGGCAGACGCTCCGGCGGGGAGGAATCGGCGACAGGCAGACGCAGTTCGGGGGGTTGGTAAAGGCCGAGGGCGTCGAGCAATTCGAGGGTCGAGGTGTTCGGGGCGGTCGAGGGGAAGATGCGCAGCCCGGCGGTCGGCGCGAACAATTCGGTCAACATGCTCGTGCAGGGATAACGTCCCTGGGCGGCGCGGTTGAGGAGCGGCGCGGCGGGGTCTTGGTGCAGGGCGGCGGCCTGTTCGTCCAGCCGGCCGGGGTCGTAGGTGGGGTGAGAGGCCATGGCCAGGATTTCGCCGCTGGAGGCGTTCAGCACGACGACTGCGCCAATGTGATTCCGGAGCGTCCGGTCGGCGATTTGCTGGATGTCCAGGTCTAGGCTGAGGCGGACATCCAGGCCGGGGGGCGGCTGGCCGTAGAGGAGATGATCCCACCAGATCAAGGCAGCGGGATTGCCCTGCAGGCCGCGCAGATAGGGGTCGAGGGAGGCTTCCAGCCCTGCCTGGCCATAGACGGGGTGGGTGTAGCCGGTCACCGGAGCCAGGTCGGGGTAGGCGTAGAGGCGCTGGTACTGCCCGGGCTGCCCGGTTGTCGCGGTGATGACGCGTCCCTGGCGGTCGAGCAGCGAGCCGCGCCGGACGTAGCGGTCGGCGATGGCGCGGCGGGCGTTGTCGGTGCGGGTGAGCAGGTCGGGGCCTCGCACTGCCGCCCACCAGCCGTTGGTCAGGCCGGCAGCCAGCAGACCCAGGCCGAGCAGCGCGGCCAGGATGAAATGCGGCCTGGGCTGGGGGAGCGGCGCGGGTTCGTCTTCGGGCTGGCTGGAGATGAGCAGCAGCAGGAGGACGGCCGCGAAGGAAGTCAGCAGGGAGGAGCCGCCATAGGAGAGGAAAGGCAGGGTGACGCCGGTCAGGGGCAGCAGGCGCAGGTTGCCGCCTGCAATCAGGATGCTCTGGATGCCCAGGTAGGCGCTCAAGCCGGTCGCCAGCAGGCGGCGGAATTGGTCGGGGGCGTGCAGGGCAACGCGCAGCCCGCGGGCGACGAGCAGGCCGATGGCGCAAAACAGGCCGAGAGTCCCGGCCAGGCCCATCTCTTCGGCGATGGCCGCAAAGATAAAATCGGAGTGGGTGACCGGCACGAGGCCGGGATTTCCCAGCCCCGGGCCGCGGCCGCCCAGGCCGCCGTTGGCGATGGCCAGCAGCGATTGGATGATCTGATAGGAGCGGCCAGAGGGATCGAGCCAGGGATTCAGCCAGGCGTCCACCCGCAATTGAACGACATCGAACAAGAAGTAGCCGGCCACGCCGGTGACGGCCAGACCGAGCAGGCTGATGAACAGGACGCGCTTGCGCCCCGAAGCGATGAACAGCATGACCGTGTAAGTAAAGATGAACAGCGAGGCGGTTCCCAGGTCGCGTTGGGCGATCAGCAGGAGCAGGGCCAGACCGGTGACGAGAGCGGTCGGCGCCATGAGGGGGAGCAGACGCACGTTGAGCGGCTGATGGTCGGCAAAATAGGCGGCCAGGTAAATGATCAGCAGCAGTTTGAGCGGCTCGGACGGCTGGAGGTAGATGCCGCAGCAGCCCAACCAGAGGCGGGGGCCGCCTCCGAGGGGGTTGGTGCCGAAGATCAGAGTCAGGGCGGTCAGGAGCAGGCCGGCGGTCAGGGCGAGGTACTTGTAGCGGCGCAGGAAACGCAATTCGGGAGCCGGCCGCAGGCCGAGGGTGAGTAAGAGTCCGGCGGCCGCCAGCCACAGCATCTGGCGCGCCCCGAAAGCGGTCGTCAGCCGAAAAATGGTGAGCAATCCCCATCCGCTCAGCAGGGCGGTCAGCGGCAGCAAATAGGGGTCCGAATCGGGAATGTGGCGTTTGCTCTGGCGGTGGGCAAAGTAAAAGACTCCAACCCAGACGGCCACTCCTACCCAATGGACGAGGCGGTAATTTGCCTCCCAGGTTCGCGCGCGGGCGGCGGGAGAGAGCGTCAGGGCGAGGGCGTAGAGAAAGATAAAGATGGCCGCCAGCGTCAGCAGGCGACCCTCGATGGTGATAGGGGCAAGGAAGCGAACGATGCGACGGCGCACAGGCGAGGGCTAGGGGAGGTATTTTCCGACCAGCGGATCGAGTTTCTGGCGGGTGGCGGCGGGGATGATGGCCGGGTCGGTGATCAGCGCCGAGGCCAGACTCTGGCCACAGGGGCAGGCGCGCTCATCGGGCAGCCGGGCGACCAGATGGGCGATGGCGCGGCGGGCGATCTCGGTGTTCTGGTTGAGAATCTGGATGACCATTTCGACGGTGACGGGCGCTTCGCTTACGTGCCAGACATCGTAGTCTGTGACGTGGGCCATGATGGCGTAGCACATTTCGGCCTCGCGGGCCAGGAAGGCTTCCGGGGCGGCGGTCATGCCGATCAGGTCCATGCCCCACGAGCGGAAAACGTTCGACTCGGCCCGCGTCGAGAAGCGCGGCCCCTCGATGACGATCAACGTCCCGCCGCGATGGACGGTGGCCTGCGTCGCTTCGAGGGCGCCGGCGAGTTGGGCCGAGAGTTGCGGGCAGAAGGGTTCGGCGACGCCGATGTGGGCTACCAGTCCCTCGCCAAAGAAAGTGCGCGGACGTCCGCGGGTGAGATCGAATAACTGGTCGGGGACGACGATTTGCCCGGGCGCATAGTCTTCGCGCAGCGAACCGACCGCGCTGACGCCGAGGAGGCGCTCGACGCCGAGCAGTTTCAGGGCGTAGATATTGGCGCGGCTGTTGACTTCTCCCGGCATGAGGTGGTGGCCGAGGCCGTGACGGGCGAGAAAAGCCACCCGGCGGTCTTCTAAGGTGCCGACGACGATGGGGGCGCTGGGTTTCCCGAAGGGGGTTTCCAGATCGTATTCCCTGGTCTCGGTCAGACCGGGCATGCTGTAGAGGCCGGATCCGCCGATGATACCGAGATGAATTTTGTCTTTCATGCCGGTTTCTCCTCTTCGGGCAGTTTCTGAGTGGGGGGCATCAGGTTGTCGCCGGCCATGATGACGGTCAAGCGGGCCTTGCCGCAGCCGATTTCATCGTCCGAGATGATGACGGTCGGCGTCGAGACGGGTTCCTGGTTGAGCCGGGTGCCGTTGGTCGAGTTGAGGTCTTCCAGCCACCATTGGCCGTGATGGTAGGATAACCGAGCGTGTCTTGCCGAGACGGTCTCGTCGTTGAGGGGACATTCGCAGGCCGGGTCGCGGCCGATGGTGATTTCGGGCTGATTGAAGTGCCGGATTTGGGCGGCGCTGCCCTCGCGCTGGATCATGAGGCTGATGGGGGGGACTTTGCGCAGGGCCAGGAGCATTGCCTGCTGTCTGATGTCTTGCCAGAGTAAAAAGAAGGCCCAACCCAGGAAGGCGTACAGGCTGGCTGTCAGCAGGATGCGCAAGACCAGAAAGAGCGGGCCGCTCATTTGGTTGAATCGTCTTGGTCCGTTTTCAGGACGGCGGTCGGCCGGTCGGCAGAGGCAGACGTGCCGGGCTTGGTCTGGGAGGCGTTTTGGCCGGGAGGCTTGCCCGGCAGGTCTTGCCCGAAGATGAGAGTCACGCCTGCCAGGGAGATGACATCTCCCGGATAGAGAATGGTCTGGTTGGCCGGCTGACCGTTGACGAAAGTGCCGCCGGTGGAGTTCAAGTCGAAGAGCATGAAACGGCCGCGAATGGCGCGCAGTTGGGCATGACTGCGGGAGACGCGCGGGTCATCGATGATGATTTGATTGTCCAGGCGGCGGCCAATGTTGATGACGGGCTGGGTCAGGGGGATGACTTTGGTGCCGTGCAGAATGAGAAAGGCGTTTCCCGGCACGACTTCGGCGGATTCTTCGGGGCCGGTTTCGGTGGCCAGGCCTTCCGTCTCGCCCTGGCTTTCCTCGCCAAAAGAGGTCAGGATACGGATCTCATCGGCCTCCAGACTGGTGTCTGCCGTGGTGGTGAGGGTCGGCTGGCGGGCAAACTGCAGGCCGGCTTCTTTGGCAACCGCCTGAATGGCGGTCAGCAGATTTTCCAGCAGCGCCGGCTCCTCGCGCCATTCTGTCAGCGTGTTCGGATGCGCCACGATGATGTAAATATCGGGAGCGAGGGGAACACCGCCGGAGCCTTTTTTCAGGTTCGCCTGCATCGCCGTGCCCAACAGACGGGCTACCCGATCCCTGGCCTTTTGGCCTGGGATCAGACGCATCAACTGGTCTTCGAAGAGCGTTTGCAGGCGAGATTCAAGTGCGTCTAGTTTAGCCATGTCCCTGTTTCGTCCGATACGAAATTCGTGGCAATTATAGAAGCGAGGTGTCAATCGCGCAAGCCCGACAAAGTGTCCGGGTGTGGCTTCTTAAAAAATCTTTGTCGCAGATTTCACGAATTGACACGGCATCAGGAGCGCTTCGTCCTAAGCGGCCTGACGGACGTCTGGCGTCGGATGTTGCCCATGCTGGCCCGTCTATAGCGGCCGGGCGCAATTCGGGCAGACGGTTTCCCCATGAGTCAGGACGAAGCCGCAATTGTTACAGGTGCGGGGCTGGACTTTCCCCAGCGGCGCGCCGCAGGCAACGCAGTTCGATTCGCCGACCGGGTTGGCGCTGCCGCAATATTCGCAAATGATGCGGTTCAACCGCTCGGACAACTGGTGGCTGGCCCCAGCGGCGCGGACGACATTGCCGATAACCAGCCAGACTTTTTCGCGCAATTGCAGGTTGCTGATATCCTGGGCAATATCATCCAGGCGGCCGAGCAAATTGAGGGGGTTGACCAGCGCCGAGAGGGCCGATTGCCCCAGGCTGGCGGCGACCCCCAACCACTGCTGCTCGCCGACCTGCACCAGCACACCATCGCCGACTTGCTGGATGTTGACCGCCAGGGCCGTCTTGCCGCCCGACCGTGCCCACTGGGACGAGGCGATCTGAACCGTCAGGTTGTCGCGGCTGCCCAAGACCTGGGTTTGCAGATTGCCCTGGTTGAACTCTGCCATGAGAGCCTGCGCAAGATCGGTGGGAGTAAGATTGCCGTGGTAAACTCGCCGTTCCATAGTTATCGATTATAATCGTTTTGTCCGGTGAAGGAATGTTCGTCTCTTAAGTTTACGATTTCACTTTTGGAAAGTTTCGTAATGCGCACCTGGTCGAAAATCATCTTCTGGCTCGTCTCTTTGCTGCTCCTGGCGGCGGCGCTCTGGTTTGGGCCGGTGGGCGCGCCGGTGGCGGCGCAGCAGCCAACCGGTTCGATCCCGACCGTGACCGGGACGCCGACCGGGGTGTTCGCTACCGTCACGTATGAGGAGCCGATCAACGTGCGCGCCGGCCCGAGTTCGGTTTATTACCCCAAGATCGGGGCCTCGCTCTACCCCGGTCAGGTCGTGCCGGTGCTGGGTCGGACGGCGGGCGGCGAGTGGATTCAGATTTACTATCCGGGCGTGCCTGGCAATGTGGGCTGGGTCTACGCCCCGCTGGTGACGCTTTCGCCGGGCTTTTTGCCGATCGTCGAGCCGCCGCCGACGGCCACGCCGCGCACGACCCCCACCATTGACCCGACCCTGCAGGCAGCCTTCCAGGTGCCGATGACGCCGACCCGTCTGCCGACCTTCACGCCGCCGCCCGCGCTGGTGGTCCCGACTTTCGAGAGTGGTGCGGGCCGGCGAGGGGGCGTGCCGATGGGGTTGATCATCTTCGGTCTGGCGGGCGTCGGCCTGTTCGGCGCCTTGATTTCGTTCCTGCGCGGCCGCTAGTTCTTTTGTGAATGCTAACGAGGCCGGCAAACACGCCCGGCCTCGTTGTTTTTGGAGCGATACGGGTTACCCCCCGCAGGAGCCGCTCTCGCAACTGCAGGCAGGCAGACTGTTGGGGTTGTCCACCAGAAAGCCTTTGCCGCGCTCGTCATCGATGAAGTCCACCGTCGCCCCGTTCAGGTACTCGATGGATTGATCGTCAACCAGCAGTTTGACGCCTTCGCATTCGAAGACCAGATCGGTTTCGGTGGGATGATTGTCCAGGGCCATGCCGTACTGCCAGCCGGAGCAGGTTCGGCCAGCAATGTAGAGGCGCAGAGCATAACTTTCGTCCAGGTTTCGTTCGGCCAGCAACTGGCGGACTACCGCCGCAGCAGCGGGGGTCAGTTGCACGGAATGGGTTTCGACCGGGCTGATCATTCATTCTCCTAGGATGCAGAAAATTTGACCTATCCTATCAGAATTGAGTCGATTTGTCAATTCGTTTGCTTGTCATTTCACATCTGCCCGTATATAATCCCGCCAGTCCGAATCTACCTTGTGGAGTTTTCTATGCGCAAATGGTCGCTCCTCCTTTTTCTGCTGTCGGGTATGTTGATCCTGTCTTTCTCTGCCTGCAGCGTCGGCAGCAACGATCCCGCCGCGCGGGCTGTGGAGGCGTATCTGCAGGCTCTGGTGGCAAAAGACGCCGGCGCCCTTTCTGCTCTTTCCTGCGCCGACTGGGAAGCCGGCGCTCTGAGAGAACTGGATGCGCTTCAGACTGTCGAGACTCGGCTGGAGGGGGTACAGTGCCGGTCGCAGAGCACGGACGGACAGTATATTTTTGTCGCCTGCGAGGGCAGCATTCTGGCTACCTACAATAACGAAGATCAGGCGCTGGACCTTTCGGCGCGCGCCTATCAGGTCATCGAGCAGGGGGGCGACTATTTGGTTTGCGGCTACCGATGAAAACGAAAATTTTCACGCCCGAGAACCTGTGGGCGTTTTTGTTCTTTCTCATCCTGACCGCCCTGGTCATCTTTACGGCGGACAACGCCCCACTCTGGATCTATCAGGGTTTCTAGATGACCCTGACCTCTATTCTGATCCTCATCGGCCTGGCAGCCTGCCTCGGTCTCCTGGGCCGGAGTCGCTGGCGCCTGCTTTTGCTTCTGGCGGTCAGCGCGTTGGCGGTCTATGCCTTGCAGCCGGCTCTGCCCGTGCGTTTCCTGGATTTCTGGCTGCCGACGGCCACCCTGGCGTTGACCGTCCTCGGTTGGGCGTTGACGGCGCCGCCCGAACAGCGCCTCTGGCGTACCAACGGGCCGGCGGCGGCCGTCTTGGCCGGCGTCGTCCTCCTGCTCGGCCTGACCCGCCTCTTCGGCCTCGATTTGCCCGCCGTAGGCCGTCCGCCGCGGTTCTTGCCGATCCTGCTCGCCGTGACGGCGGTTGCCGTTGTGACCTTCCTGCTCGTCCGTCTCGGCCGCGCCCGCCGTCTCTGGCTGGCCTTGGGGATCGTCTTTCTCCTCGTCCTGTTTCTGCTGCTCAAATCCTCGCCCCTGACGGCCCTCGTCAGCGCCTGGCTGCGGACGCTGAACGGGCAGTCGGCTGGACTGGCCTCGCCCCTCGATATCCGCTGGCTGGGGTTTTCGTACCTCGCTTTTCGCCTGCTGCACACTTTTCGGGATCGTCAATCGGGCAGGCTCCCGCCGGTTTCGTTAGCCGAATATGCCGTCTATGCCATCTTTTTCCCGGCGCTCACAGCCGGCCCAATTGACCGCATCGAACGCTTTGTAGCCGACTTGCGCCATCCCCGGCCGCTCGACTCGCAGGGCTGGTTGGAGGCCGGCCGACGGCTGACGCTCGGCCTGTTCAAGAAATTCGTCCTGGCCGATGCGCTGGGATTGATTGCCCTCAGCCCGGCCAATGCCTTGCAAGTCCACAGCGCCGGCTGGGCATGGGTGTTGCTGTATGCGTACTCGTTTCAATTGTATTTCGACTTTGCCGGTTACACCGACATGGCCATCGGTCTGGGTCGCCTGATGGGCATCCAATTGCCGGAGAATTTCAACGCCCCTTACCTCAAGCCGAATCTGACCCAGTTCTGGAACAACTGGCACATGACCCTGACTCAGTGGATGCGGGCGTATGTTTTCAATCCTCTGACGCGTGCTCTGCGTTCGGCCGGCCGTCCGCTGCCGACCGCGGTCATCATCTTGGCGGGCCAGGTTTCCACGATGGTCTTGATCGGTCTCTGGCACGGCGTCACCTGGAATTTTGCCTTCTGGGGCCTCTGGCATGCTTTCGGCCTGTTTGTCCACAATCGCTGGAGCGAGTGGGCGCGGCCACGCCTGACGGCCGTCTCCGTGCCCTGGCGGATGGCCCTCCAGGCGGGCGGCGTTTTGTTGACTTTCCATTACGTGACGCTTGGCTGGTTGTTGTTCGTTCTGCCCGACCCTGCAACCTCCTGGCGGGTTCTCTCGATATTGATAGGAGGCGCTTGATGGACAGCCGATCCGAGGTCCGACCGCTGGCCGTCTTGTGGAAGGGCGTGCTGCTCTTTCTGCTCGTCAATCTCTTGGTCGCCGCGTTTCCGCCCGAAAGCGGAACGAGTGTCTCGCTTTACAACCGCCTTTTCGCGGGGCGCGAGCGCCTGCCGTTCGGTGAAACCCCGGCCCAATCCTACAATCTGAGTCTCTTCGACCTGGAGGCCATGTTCGCCTCGCACCTCATTGCGGGCGGCCCGAAGCCCGCTCAGGAATACCGGGTCATCCTGATCGGGGATTCTTCTGTCTGGGGGACGCTGCTGCGTCCCGAGGAGACTCTGGCGGGCCGACTGAACGCCCTCAACCTGACTCTCTGCGGGCGGGAAGCGCGCTTCTACAACTTGGGTTATCCAAGCCTTTCGCTGACCAAGGATTTGCTCCTCCTCGATGCTGCCATGCGCTACGACCCCGATCGAATCATTTGGCTGACCACCCTGGAATCGTTCCCGCTCGAGGTCCAGTTGACCTCGCCCCTCGTCGCTCACAACGCCTCTCGCCTGGACGCGCTGATGGCGCGCTATGATTTGCCGTTCGACCCGGCGGATCCGGCTTTGGAGCGGCCGAGCCTCTGGGAGCGCACGCTCATCGGCCGACGCCGCGCTATCGCCGACCGGTTTCGTCTGCAGGCCTATGGTGTGCTGTGGTCCGCGACCGGCGTGGATCAGGCCTACCCTTTGGATTATCCTCGCGCCCAGACAGAACTGGAAGCCGATTTGTCTTTTCACGGCTTCCGGCCCGGCGAATTGCAGGAGGCCGATCTGGCTTTTGAGGTGCTGGAAGCGGGTTTCGTTGCCGCCGGCGACACGCCGGTGCTGCTGGTCAACGAACCGATGCTCATCAGTCGCGGCGAGAACAGCGATCTGCGCTACAACTTCTTTTATCCGCGCTGGGCTTATGATGATTACCGTCAGTGGCTGGCCCAACGGGCCGAGCGTTTGGGTTGGGACTATCTGGATTTGTGGGATCTCTTGCCCGACCCCGTCCATTACACCAACAGCGCCATTCATCTGACGCCGCAGGCCGAGGCTGTCTTGGCAGAAACGCTTGTTCCGGCCATCTCCCAAATGCCCTGTCCTTGATCGCCCGCCGCTTGGCGGGAAATTCGTGCTACAATTGTCGGCCGTACCAGCAGGTCATTCCATCACGTTTACGTGGAGCGAGTATGTCTGATGAAGTCATCACCCAACTGACAGAATACATTGCCGCCGAGATTCTCAAACAGCCCGGCCGGGGCATCGGCCCGGACGAATCGCTGCTCACCAGCGGGCTGATCGACTCCTTCCATCTGGTTGATTTGGCCCTTTTTGTAGAAGATCATTTCGGCGTCCACCTCGATGATGCCGAACTCAACGCCTCCGTCTTCGACAGCCTGAATCAACTGGCTGCCCTGATCCGCTCCCGCCAATAACATGCCGACCTTTTCCGAACTTCTCAAGGGGCATTACGAGTCCACCCCCGACAAGACGATCGTTTATATGCTCCACGCCGGTCAGCCCGACCGGCCGGTAACGTACCGCGAGTTGATTCACGGGGCGTTCGGCTACGTGCGCACGCTCGACGAGGCCGGAATCCGGCCCGGCGACGTGGTCATCCTCATCCTCCAGCACGGCATCGATTTGCTCTATGCGTATTTTGGAACGATCCTGCACGGGGCAATTCCCTCCATCATGCCGTTCCTGACCGAAAAACTGCTCCCCGAGCGCTATCGCGCCGACCTGGCTGCCCTCATCGCCGTCACCCAGCCGACGGCGATCATCACCTATCGCGAGTTCGAACCGGAAGTGCGCGCCGCCCTCAAGCCGGGCGAGGACTCGGTGCGGGCGCTCATCGTCAGCGACCAGGCCCAGGGTCCGACCCCGCCCGATTTCGCCCGCTGCGGCGGCCTGACGCGCCAGGAGGAGGAGATCGTCCTGCTCCAGCATTCGTCCGGCACGACCGGTTTGCAGAAGGGCGTGGCGCTTTCTCATCGGGCAGTCTTCAACCAATTGACCGATTACGGGCGCGCCATCCGTCTGAACCCCCAGGATGTCTTCGTTTCCTGGCTGCCGCTCTATCATGATATGGGCCTGATTGCCTGCTGGCTGATGCCCATTCTGTTGGGCTACCCGCTGGTCATCATGTCGCCCTTCGACTGGATTCGCGCTCCCTATCGCTTGATGCAGGCCGTCTCGAAATATCGGGGCACGCTCTCCTGGCTGCCCAATTTCACCTACAACTTCTGCGCCCAAAAGATTCGTGACCGAGATCTGGAAGGGGTGGACCTATCTTCCTGGCGGCTGATTTCGAATTGTTCCGAGCCGGTGCGCTGGGAATCGCACCAGGCTTTTTATGAGCGTTTCAAGAACTACGGCCTGCGTTACGAAGCCCTCGCCACCTGCTATGCCATGGCCGAGAACGTCTTCGCCGTCACCCAGGGCGGCGTGGACGGCCCGCTCGTTTTCGAGGACGTGGACCTGGAGAGTTTGCAGGTGGAACGGATTGCCCGCCCGGCCTACGATGGACGTCCCTCGGTGCGCATGCTGGGCTGCGGCAAGGCAATCTCCAACACGCGGGTCATGATTGTGGACGACAAGGGCAACCCGCTCCCCGACCGGCATGTGGGCGAAGTGGCCTTGCAAAGTAACTGCATGTTGACCGAATACTATCACCGCCCCGACGCCACCCGCAAAGCCTTCCTGCGCGGCTGGTACCTGACCGGCGACTACGGCTATTTGGTGGACGGCGAACTCTACGTCGCTGGCCGCAAGAAAGATCTCATCATCGTCGGCGGCAAGAACATTTATCCGCAGGATTTGGAACATCTTGCCTACCAGGTGCGCGGCGTCCATGCCGGGCGCGCCTCCGCTTTTGGGGTTTTCAACGAGACCACCGGCACCGAGGACGTGGTGCTGGTGGCCGAGGTGGACACCGACGACCCCGCCGAGCGTCAGCGCATCGCCGACGAGATCCGCGCCGTGGTCACGCGCGGCTCGGCCGTGGCCCTGCGCTATGTCCATGTGGTCGGCAAGCACTGGCTGGTCAAGACCTCCAGCGGCAAGACGGCCCGCCTGGCGAACAAGGAAAAATTTCTCAAAGAGATGCAAGAAAAGGGACAGGCTTTCTGACAGCCTGGAATTGGCCTTGCGGATACATTTCCCCAAGCAAAAACCGCTCCCGGCAAAGGGAGCGGTTGGTCTTGTTATTTGTCTGTGATGCGGTTCTTCAGGGTGCGGTCGAAAATCTCTTCGCGCTCGCTTAACTTCGTCGCCTTGTCTCGCTTGGCCTTGATGGTCGGCTTCTGGTTGGCGCGTTCCTGTGCTTTTTGGAAGGCGATCTGGAAAGCGGTCAATTCGGGCTCGCGTTCGGCGGCTTCTTCTTCGAAGTGGTCTTCCTGCTGTTTCTTGCCCCGGCGGCCCCTGCCTTTGCGCTCGCCCCTGTTGACCTCGGCCATGATCTCTTCCGGCTTCGGCGTGGCGGCCTTGATGCTCAGGCGAATCTGTTTCTTCTTGCGGTTGACTTCCAGAACTTTGGCCTCGACCTCGTCGCCTTCTTTGAGCACCTCGGCCGGCGACTTGATGTAATCGTGCGAGATTTCACTGATATGGACCAGGCCGGGCCGTTCGGCGCCGATATCCACGAACGCGCCATAGGTTTCCAGCCGGGCGACTTTGCCCCGCACGATCATATTTTCTTTGATCTCGTTCCACTCCAGGCCGAGCGGCTCGATCATGGTCAATTCGATGCGGTCATCCCGCACCCGCCGCACCCAGACCTCGACGCTCTGCCCGGGCTGGACGACGTCTTCGACCCGATTGACCGGTTCTCTTTGGAGTTGGGAAATGTGGACGACGCCAGGAACTTTTTGCCCGATATCCAGGATAGCCCCTGCAATGGTGGTTTTGACGACTTTACCCGTCAGGTGATCTTTCGGTTGCAGCGCGCGCTCGGGCGCGGGGATGTTGTCCATGTTGAATACTCCGATCGTCTAGAATTTAGCCGAAGGCGGATTATACCTTATATGAGGGGAAACCGCAAATCGAAATTTTCTGTTCGGCGTTTGTCTTTTGGCGCTGCCCCAGTAGATTTGCAGCCCATGGATCACAGAGAGAACTGATTTAACCTTTTCCAAAAGAGAGCATTGGGTAACTTAATTTCGGCCACAGATGAACACAGATAAACGCAGATTGGTTTGATAAACGTCACAGAATCTTTGATTTCGGCGAAGTATGTTGACTAATAGAGAAACGT
>CALGPL010000006.1 GCA_937960595.1 uncultured Anaerolineales bacterium
GATGAGCGCAGGCGGCGCCTCGGGCGTGAAGACGGCTACCACCGGCCGCTCCATCAGGTGGAAGTGCAGACCGGTCAGATAAACCAGCGAGGGGCTGGGATTCAAGGCCAGGGCATCCAGGCGCGAGGCGCGCAGCGAGGCAGAAAGTTTGTCGAGGCGGGAGGAGTTCATGTTTTTTCCTGATGGTTAATGGGAGATGGTTAATGGGGGATGGTTAATGGGAGTGGAAGATGATGAACGGGCGATAGGGAAGGAGGGTAAATCGTCAGAGAGGCTCTCCGCTCTCCCGTCTCCATTCCCCTCCTCCGTCCTCTATCCTCCATACCTCTATCCTCCATCCACCATTAACCATCAACCAATTCTATGAAAACGCCGCACAAAGACCGTCTTGATGAACCAATCCACCAGGCCGGGGAGCAGGGCATCGAAGAAGAAGATGATGCGGTAATAGCCGGGCAGAATCACCGCCCGGCGGGGATGCGCCGCCAGCCAGACGACGCGGCGGGCGACCGTTTGCGACGAAAGGGACATCCACTTTGGCGCCTTGAAAGCGCGCTTGAGGACATTGTTGCCCGTATGCTGGCCGAACTCGGTCGCCGCCGGGCCGGGGTAGATGCCGGAGACGCGCACGCCAAAGGGGGCCACTTCGCGGCGCAGGGCGTCGGTGAAGGCGCGCACGCCGAACTTGGTCGCCGCGTAGACGCTGTAGAGCGGCGCGGCGATGTACCCGGCCACCGAGGCCATGTGGAGGATGTGACCGCTGCGCCGCGCCAGCATGTGCGGCAGGACGGCGCGCGTCACCAGAATCAGGCCGGTCAGGTTGACGGCGATCTGCGTCTCGATGTCGCGCTCCGGCTCGAGGGCTTCCAGCCAATCGAGGCGGCCAAAGCCGGCGTTGTTGAAGAGGATGTCAATCTGACCGTACACATCCAGCACAGTCTTGACCATCGCCTCGACTTCCTCGCGCCGGGTGACGTCCACCGGCACGGCAAGGGCCTCGCCGCCCGCCGAGCGGACCTCCTCGGCCAGCGCCTGCAGCCGGTCGAGGCGACGCGCCGCCAGGACGACCCGGCAGCCCTGGCGGGCAAACAGCCGCGCCGCATCGGCGCCGAACCCAGACGAAGCGCCGGTGATGAGAACGACCCGGTTGGCAAGTTTCGATTTCATGACAGCGCTCCTGCCAGGACTGCTACTCTTCTTCCTGGGGCTGCTGTTCTTCGGGCTTGCGCCGCGGCCGGGGCGGTTCGGTCACCGCCTCGGGCAGGATGGCCAGTTCGACCACCTCATCCATGTGACTGACCGGCACAATCTGCAGGTCAGCGCGCACCCGCTTGGGCAAGTCCACCAGGTCTTTGACATTCTTCTCGGGAATGATGACCACCTTCAAGCCGGCGCGGTGGGCCGCCAGGACTTTTTCGCGCAGGCCGCCAATCGGCAGCACCCGCCCGCGCAGGGTGATTTCGCCGGTCATGCCGACCTCGCGGCGGACGGGGCGGCCGGTCAGGGCCGAAATCATGGCCGTCGCCAGGGTGATGCCCGCCGACGGGCCGTCCTTGGGAATGGCGCCCTCCGGCATGTGAACGTGGAGGTCCATGCGTTCGAAGACATCGAAGTCAATGCCGAATCGTTCGGCGCGCGACTTGATGTAGGTCAGCGCGGCCTGACCCGACTCCTGCATCACCTCGCCGATTTGACCGGTCATCTGCAGGCTGCCCTTGCCGTCGAAGACGGCCACTTCAACCGCCATGATTTCGCCGCCGTTTTCCGTCCAGGCCAGGCTGGTCGCCACGCCGACCTCATCCTGGCGTTCGGCCTCGGTCTGAAAGAATTGCTGCGGGCCGAGGAATTTGCTGACCAACGGAGCCGTAATCAGGGTCGGATAACGCTTGCCTTCCGCCTTCCAGCGCGCCACCTTGCGGCAGATGCGGCCGATCTCGCGTTCCAGGTTACGGACGCCCGCCTCGTAGGTGTACTCGCGGATGATGCGTTGCAGCGCCTGGGGTGCAAAGCGTAACCCGATCTCCTCAATGCCGGCCTCCTCGATCTGGCGCGGGATGAGGAAGCGGTTGGCGATGATCAGTTTCTCCTCCTCGATATAGCCGGGGAATTCGATGACCTCCAGCCGGTCGAGCAGAGCCGGCGGGATGGTCATCAGCGTGTTGGCGGTCGTGATGAACATGACCTTGGAGAGGTCGAAGTCCAGTTCGAGGTAGTGATCGCTGAAGGCGTGATTCTGTTCCGGGTCGAGCACTTCGAGCAGGGCCGAAGAGGGGTCGCCGCGAAAATCCTGGCCGAGTTTGTCGATTTCATCGAGCATGAAGAGCGGATTGGCCGTGCCGGCGCGTTTCATCGTCTGCAGGATGCGGCCCGGCAACGCGCCGATGTAGGTGCGGCGGTGGCCGCGGATCTCGGCCTCGTCGCGCACGCCGCCCAGCGAGACGCGCACGAACTTGCGCCCCAGCGCCTCGGCGATGGACTTGCCCAGCGAGGTCTTGCCCGTCCCCGGCGGGCCGACGAAGCAC
>CALGPL010000007.1 GCA_937960595.1 uncultured Anaerolineales bacterium
CTGACGACCAACGACTGACGAATAACGAATAACGAATAACGAATAACGACTGACGACTAACGACTATCCAACTGGCCGCTCAGGCCGCCGCCGAAGGGCGCGTTTACACCCTCCTGGAGATTCGCTTCGATGAATGACCTCTGGCAATTTCAGCAAACCCTCACCCGCCGCCTGTCCATCGGCGCGCTGGTCAGCATCCTGCTCGGGCTGGGCATGTTCCTCTTCCGCACGCCGCTCTGGAACGGCATCGCCATCCAGTTCGTCGCCTGGGGGCTGATTGACCTGCTCATCGCCCAGGGCGGCGCGCTTGGGACGCGCAAACGCCTCGCCCGGCTGACGGTCGAGCAGGCCGCCGCGGCCGCCCCGCAGGAAGCCCGCAACCTGGCGCGCATCTTGTGGATTAACACCGCTCTGGACGTGCTCTACATGCTCGGCGGCGTGTTGGCGGCGCGCTTCCCCGGCGCCTCCAACCCCCTCTGGCTGGGGACCGGCATCGGCATTTTCCTGCAGGGCGCCTTCCTGTTCTTCTTCGACTGGTTCCACGCCCTGCGCGTCCCGCGCCCGTAACCGCGTAGGACAGCCTTTCCAGGCTGTCCACAATGACAGGCTAGAAAGCCTGTCCTACACAGGCTGTCCACAATGACAGGCTAGAAAGCCTGTCCTACAAAGGAGGCTGAATGATGAAGAAACACCTTGTTCGTCAACTGCTTGTTGTCCTGGTCGTGCTGGCCACGATTGTGGTCAACATCCTCGCCAACGCCCTGCCCCTCAACGGACTGAACACCGGCGAAATCTCCGACCGCTTTCAGGTCTATTTCGTCCCGGCCGGATATGTTTTCTCCATCTGGGGCCTGATCTACATCGGCCTGATTGCCTACGCCGTCTTCCAGGCGCTGCCTGCTCAGCGCGAGAACCCGCGCCTGCAGGCGATTGCCGGCTGGGCCATTCTCGGCGGGCTGGCCAACATCGCCTGGATTTTTCTCTGGCACTACGAACTGTTCGTCGGCACGCTGGGCGCCATGCTCATCCTGCTGGCGACGCTCATCGCCGTCTACCTGCGCCTCGGCACCGGCCTGACAAAAGTCCCGCCCGCCGAGACCTGGGCGGTCCGCCTGCCTTTCAGCATCTACCTGGGCTGGATCTCGGTCGCCACCATCGCCAACGTCACGGACGTGCTGGACCACCTCGGTTGGAGTCAGTGGGAGTTGAGCGATGGCACCTGGATGATTCTCATCCTGGCGGTGGTGGTCGCTTTGGCCGGTCTGGTCAATCTGACGCGGCGCGACATCGCTTATACGGCCGTCCTCCTGTGGGCGCTGGCCGGGATTGGCGTCAAGTTTCCCCATCAGGGCATCGTCACCCTGGCCATTTGGGTCACCTTTGGCCTGGTAGCCCTGACCCTCCCCGCCGCCTACCTGCTCAAACCCAAACCGTAGGACAGCCTTTCCAGGCTGTCAAGACAGGCCAGAAGGCCTGTCCCACCTCGCCGACTATCCGACTATCTGACTACAAGACTATGCGACTCAAACGCCCCCTCCTCATCCTCCTCTCCGTCCTCCTCCTGCTCCTCCTCGTCGGCCCCTTCCTCGTCCCGGTGCCGCCGCTAGAGGGGACAGTGCCGCCAGAGCAACTCGCCGACCCCGACAGCCGCTTCGTCGAAATCAACGGCCTGAGCGTCCACTACAAGACGCGCGGCGCGGGCGAACCGGTCTTCGTCCTGCTGCACGGCTTCGGCGCCAGCCTCTACTCGTGGAACGCGGTCCTCGAGCCGCTGGGCGAACTCGGCACGGTCATCGCCTACGATCGCCCGGCCTTCGGTCTCACCGAGCGCCCGCTGACCTGGGAGGGCGCAAGCCCCTACAGCCCCCAGGCGCAAGTGGACCTCCTGCTCGGCCTGCTCGACAACTTCGGCGTGGAACGCGCCATCCTGGTCGGCAACTCGGCCGGCGGGACGGTGGCGATGAACTTCACCCTTCAGCACCCCGACCGTGTGCAGGCGCTCATCCTCGTTGACCCGGCTGTCTATGCCGGCGGCGGCGCTCCGCCCGGCACCCGCTGGCTGCTGCGCACGCCCCAGATGCGTCACCTCGGCCCGCTCATCGCCCGCCAAATCCAGACGCGTGGCCCCGAACTCATCCAACTGGCCTGGTACGACCCCTCGCGCATCCCCGAAGAGACGCTGGCCCTTTACAAGAAACCGCTTCAGGTCGAAAATTGGGACCGGGCGCTCTGGGAACTGACCCTCGCCAGCGAGGAGTCCGGCCTGGCCGAGCGGCTGGATGAATTCACCCTGCCCGTCTTGGTCGTCACCGGCGAGGCCGACCGCATCGTCCCCACCGAGCAGTCGGTTCGTCTGGCCGGGGAACTGCCGCAGGCGCAACTGGTCGTCATCCCCCAGGCCGGACACGTCCCGCACGAAGAACAACCCACCGCTTTTCTCGAAGCGGTCGCGGCGTTCGTCCAATCCCTCCCGTAGGGTAAAATTCATTTCACAAATCACAGGAAAGAAAGGAGAAAAACATGGCATCTCAATCCCTCTCCCCCGCCCAGGCCCCCGAAAAGACCTTTCGCGGCCTGCGCACCTTCAACCTGGTGATGGGCTTCCTGCACCTGCTGCAAGGCGTGCTGATGCTCGTCATCACCTTCTCGCTCGACAAAACCTACCCCATCTTCACCAACTACCTCAAGTTCGACCTGGCCACCCGCTCACTGGTCACCGACCCGCGCCTGGCCTACAACGTCAACTTCGGGGTCGGCGTGGCGCTCTTCCTGCTCCTCTCGGCTGCCGCCCACTTCAGCCTCTCGACCTTCGGCTACAAGTGGTACGTGGCCAATCTCAAGAAGGGCATGAATCCGGCCCGCTTCTACGAGTATGCCCTCTCCTCCTCGCTGATGATCGTCCTGATCGGTCTGCTGGTCGGCATCAATGACCTGGCGGCGGTCATCCTCATCTTCGGCCTGAATGCCTCGATGAACCTGTTCGGCCTGCTGATGGAAAAGCACAACCAGACCACCCCGAAGACCGACTGGACATCCTTCATCTTCGGCTGCATCGCCGGCATCATCCCCTGGATTGCCATCCTGTGGTACTTCCTGGGCGCGATCAACATCGGCGGCGACGTCAAGCCCCCGGCGTTCGTCTACGCCATCATCCCGACCATCTTCGTCTTCTTCAACATCTTCGCCGTCAACATGTTCCTGCAATACAAGAAGGTCGGCCCCTGGAAGGATTACCTCTTCGGCGAGCGCGTCTATATCATCCTCAGCCTGGCTGCCAAGACCACCCTGGCCTGGATGATTTTCTCCGGCGTCTTCGCCCCGTAGAGCGGCCCTCTCTTGCGAGGCGCGGCACATTTCCAAAGTGTGCCGCGCCTCAATTCCCTCGTGTCCTTCGTGTTTCCTGCCGATCAACACGAAGAGCACAAAGGAAACACCAAGGTCACAATTTTTTGAACCTTCGTGTACCCTTCGTGTCCTTGGTGTTCAAATAGCCCTCTGTATTGAAAGAACCCTATGCCAAAAATCTCCCTCCACACCCCCGCCCCTGACTTTGACCTGCCCGACTACACCGGCCGCCCCTTCCGCCTCTCGGACCTGCGCGGCCGCAGCGTGGTGCTCGTCTTCAACCGCGGCTTTGTCTGACCGTTC
>CALGPL010000008.1 GCA_937960595.1 uncultured Anaerolineales bacterium
CGCCGCGCGGCAAGGTCCAGCCGTTCTGCATCCGCTTCCGGCTCAGAAATGGATAGGACGAGTTCAATCACATCGGTCATGCGCGCCTCCCTGGGCTTGGAGAGTTGGTGGTTTGGTTATTATACAAGGATTTTGGGTTTCTACCTTCAGACAGAAGAAATGCTGGCACAAACTTATGCTGCCTATCCGCGTTAGGGGAGTTTCGAAGCACGTACAAATCAATCCCGCCCGCCAATCGCCTCCAGCAAGCGCGCCAGGCGGCGGACTTGCAACAGGTCGGGATAGGAGCGCGTCACCATCTCGGTGTAGAGGCGGAACCAGACCTGGAAATCCTCGAAACGCCCCCAGTGGGCCATCGCCTTCGGTTTCTTGAAATTCCAGGGCTTGAAGCCGGCATAGTGCGAGCCAAACAAGACGTCCATGCTGGGGTAGCCGTTGAACCCGCTGAAGCGCAGGTCCACGTTGGTCCAGCGGCCGGACCAGTAGAGGGTCAGGAACTGCATCTCCGGCCAGTGGAAGCGGTCGCTGACCAGGGGGCGCATCTCTGGGGCGGTCGCGGCTTGCTGGATGGCCTCGAATTCGGCCCGGGAGGGAGTCAGGACGAGCAGCGAAGAGTTGACGCCCATGTTGTCCGGGTCGCTGCGGACGCGCTCGGTCAGTTCGGCCGGGATGGGCGCCCCGTGCGGGCAGACGGCCTCGTACAGGCGATGCCACTTCCAGGTCCCGTCCACGGCCACGCTGGGCGGGAGCAGGTAGCGGCCGCGTTCGTCGTACTCCATGACGTGCGCCCGGCGCTCGTTGAGGATTCCGGCCGGGGCGGGCAGGGTGAAGAGATGGTCGTAGTATCGCAGCGGCAGGACGTCGGCGTCTAGCAGGACGATTTTTTCGTAGCGGCAGCCCAGGTCGCCGTCCGCGCCCAGACGCAGGGCATGCAGGCGGGTGAAGACGAACGGCCGGTCCTGACGCTCCTGGCGGCGTTTGTGCGGGATGAACAGGCGCGGCACCTCCAGGACGCGGTCGTAGAGCAGACTCAGCGCCCGGCGCGCCTCGGCGGTGATCTCCTCCGTCACCAGGCAGACCAGGTCGGCGCGGGTCGCCTGGCGGCGCAGGCCGTAGGCCGTCATCAGCGCCCCCGGCAGGAAACTGTCGTTGAGCATCAGAAAGGTGACGAAGGCAAAGCGCGGCGAGCCGTCGGCGGCCGTCATCACTGCGGGAGCGGGGAAAAGGCGGGAATCGGTCATCGTAAAAACACCGCCTCAATTATAGTGCAAGCCAGAGCGGGCTATAATCAGCGTCATGGATGAGACGATGTATGATGTCATCATCGTCGGGGCAGGGCCGGCCGGCCTCTCGACCGCCCTGCACCTGGCGCAGACCGCCCCTGAACTGATCCCGCGCAGCCTCATTCTGGAGAAGGCGCGCCATCCGCGCCCCAAACTGTGCGGCGGGGCGCTGGTCGCCGACGCCGAGGTGATCCTGCGCCGCCTCGGCCTGGACGTCGCCGAGATTCCCCACCAGGACGCCGCGGCGGCCCGCTTCGAGTACGCCGGCCGCGGCCTGGTCATCCGCCTGCCGAAAGGTTACACCCTGCGCCTGATCCGCCGCGACCAGTTCGACGCCTGGCTGGCCGAACAAGCGCGCCGGCGCGGCTTCCGCATCCAAGAGGAGACGACGGTGAAGAGTGTACGCGCCGAGGGCGCGGCGAGGCTGGTCGAGACGAATCGGGGCGACTACCGCGCCCGGGTCGTGGTCGGGGCCGACGGGTCAAACGGCGTCGTCCGGCGGGCCGTCGTGCCGCGCGCCCGGCCGCGGGCGGCGCGCGCCCTGGAGGTCGTCGTCCCCGCCGGGGAGAGGTCCGCCCGCCAGGAGCCGGAGGCCCGCTTCGAGTTCTGTCCCATTCCGCAGGCAATCGCCGGCTACATTTGGGATTTCCCTGCCCAGGCCGAAGGACGCCTGTGGGGCATCTACGACGCTGCCCTCTTCGGCGGCGGGAGACAGGCAACGCTGAGAGACCTGCTGAGGGCTGAGATGGCCCGCTGCGGCTATCGGCTGGAGGAGGCCGACCTGCGCGGCTGGCCGATCCGCCTGTTCGATCCCTTCGAGCGGTTCGCCGCCCCAGGCGTGATTCTGGTCGGCGACGCGGCCGGGGCCGATCCCCTCTTCGGCGAGGGCATCAGTTTCGCCCTCGGTTATGGCCGGATCGCCGCCCGCGCCATCCGGGCCGCCTTCGCCGGGCAGGATTTTTCGTTCCGCGATTACCGCCGGCGGGTCCTGTTCGCTCCGCTCGGCCAGGCGCTGACCCTCCGCTGGCTGATTGCCTGGCTGCTCTACTCCCTGCAATGGCGCTGGATTCAGGCCCTGCTGTGGCGGGGGTTGAAGCCGATCGTCGCCCTGCTCGGCCTGCTCCTGGTGGTCAACTGGGCCAGGCGCGGCTGAGGCGGCTCACTTGCGGATTTGTCTCAAGAAGTCGGGGGAATGCAAGGCGCGTTCGAGCAGGTAGGTGAAATATTTCTGCATCAACGCTTCGGCCTCGGCGCGGACCTCGGCCGAGGGTTGCGCCCGCCGCGCCGCGGCATAGTCGCTGCGCTGGAAGTGGCGCAAATAGCGCAGGACATCCATCGAGACCGGCCAGGCGCCGGGCAGTCCCGCCCCGCAGCGCGGACACAACACCCCGCCGGCCGCGGGCGAGAAGAATTGATCCACCGCCTCGATCTCGGCCGCGCAGTTGGCGCAGGTGAACAACTGCGGCCGAAAGCCGAGCGCCTCGAGCAGATGGACCTCGTAATAGCGCAGCGCCGTCCAGGGGTCTTCTTCGGCGGCCAGCCGGCCGAGGGTCTCGACCAGCAGGCGGTAGAGGGCGTAATTCTCACCCTCGTCCTCATAGGTGAAGCGGTCGAGCAGTTCGACCACGTAGGCGGCGTAGCCGGTCAGGAGCAGGTTTTCGCGCAGCGGCAGGTAGGCCTCGAGGGTGTCGGCCTGAGTGACGATGGGCAGGTCGCGGCCTTTGGCCAGTTGCAGGACGACGCGGGTAAACGGTTCGAGATGACCGGCCTTGCGCGAGCGGATGCGGCGCGCCCCCTTGGCGACGGCGCGCACCTTGCCGCGCTCGCGGCTGTAGAGGCTGAGCAGACGGTCGGCCTCGCCCCAGTCGGCATGGCGCAGGACGACCGCTTCCAGCCGGAAGGAACGCGCCCGATCCATTCCGCCCTCCGCGGCCTCAGCGCGGCAAATCGCCCGGGGTGAACGCGCCGGGCAGGAGGTCGGCGACGGTCACTTCGCGCAGCAGACGGCCCTCTGCGTCCCCGATCAGGACGCGCATCTCCAGGCCGAACTCGGCCATCACCTGCCGGCAGCCGCCGCACGGCGAACCGCCGCTGGGCGTGACGACCGCCAGCGCCTCGAATTCGCGCTCGCCTTCCGAAACGGCCTTGAAGATGGCGACGCGTTCGGCGCACATGCCCTGAGGATAGGCGGCGTTCTCGATGTTGCAGCCGGTAAACAGCCGCCCCGACTTCGTCCGCAGGGCTGCGCCGACGGGATAGTTCGAGTACGGCGCGTAGGCCCGGCGGCGGGCTTCGTTGGCCAGGTCGAGCAGCGCCTGGCGTTCCAAATCGGTCAGTGGTTGCATTTTCGACGGTCAGTCCTGTTCGTTCGTTTTCTTGAGCGGGCGGGCGGGGACGCCGACGACCAGGGTCTCATCCGGCACGTCGCGGGTGACGACGGCCCCGGCCCCGGTCTTGGCGCGCCGGCCGATTTTGACCGGCGCGACCAGCATGGTATCCGAACCGATGAAGGCTCCCTCGCCGATTTCGGTCTGATTCTTGCGCACGCCGTCGTAGTTGCAGGTGATCGTTCCGGCGCCGATGTTGACGTCGGCGCCGATGACGGCATTGCCGATGTAAGAGAAATGTCCCATCTTCGTCCCGGGGCCGAGGGTGGAGTCCTTGACCTCGCCGAAATTGCCCATGTGGACGCCGCGACACAGATGGGCGCCTTTGCGCAGGTGGGCGAAAGGCCCCATATCCACCTCATCCTCGACCACCGCCTGCTCCAGGACGGCTTTGAGAATCTTGCAGTGATGGCCGACCCGGGAATCGACGATGATCGTCTCCGGGCCGATTTCGCAGCCCTCGCCGACCGCCGTGCGGCCGCGCAGGTGGGTGTTCGGCCAGACGACGGTATCGCGGCCGATGGTCACGCCCGGTTCGATGTAGGTGGAATCGGGGTCGATGAGGGTCACGCCGGCCAGCATGTGGGCGCGGGCAGTGCGGCGGAACATGGCGCGCGTCGCCTCGGCCAGATGAATGCGGGTGTTGACGCCGATGGCCTCGTCCAGGTCGTCGCTGACGATGGGCCGGACGGTCAGATGGTCGCGCACGGCCAATTCGACGGTGTCGGTCAGGTAATATTCGCCCTTGGGAGAAAGGGGGATGCGGTGCAGCGCGTCCCACAGCCAGTCGGCAGAGAAGCAATAGGCGCCGACGTTGAGTTCGTTGATGCGCAGTTGCTCGGGCGTGGCAGCAGCCTCTTCGACGATGGCCTGCACCATGCCGTCGGTGGTGCGCAGGATGCGCCCGAAGCCGCGCGGGTCGTCGGCGATGACGGTCAGCAGCGTCAGGGGGCCGGTGTTGGCCTTCTGGGCCTCCACCAGGCGGAGGAGAGTCTCGGCGCGCATCAGCGGCATGTCGGCATAGGTGACCAGCACCAGGTCGGCCTGGCCGCGCAGCAAGGACTCGGCCTGCAGGACCGCGTGGCCGGTGCCCCGTTGCGGTTCCTGGACGATGCAGCGCGCCGAATCGCCGACGTAGTCGCGCACTGCGTCGGCTCCATGGCCGATGACGACGACCGGCGTCTCGGTGCTGGCGGCGCGGGCGGCTTCCAGGGCGTAGGCGATCATCGGCCGCCCACAGATAGGATGCAACACCTTGGGCAGGGCCGACTTCATGCGCGTCCCCTGCCCGGCAGCAAGAAGGATGGAAACAATTTTCACGGTGACCTCCCAGAAATCACCATAGTCCACTCGTCGGTGGCTTTAATAGAGAGCATGGTCACCCCCGGCGGAATTTCAGCAGTAACGGTGATCGACGAGGAATCTCGAGGATAATCGTTGACGAGCAAGTAGGGCCAGGATTGGGTGCGCGAATCTTCATATCCCCAGATGCCAATGTAACCGCCGGTTGAGACCGTCAACTCGACCGCCGGCTCGCCCTCCAGGCGCACCACCCGATCCGTCCGGCCCTCCAGGCGGCCCGGAACCGTCACCCGCTCGATCATATCCAGCGGGCGGATTTCGATCAACCAGGGGCCAGAAGCCTGGACGCTGATGCGGGTGGTATATTCATCGCGGAAAAAATCGAGCGGCAGGACGCCCTCATAAGGGCCGTCGGTGCTGACCGAAGCCCTCGTGTGAAAGTTGGATGAGTCGTAACAAGTCACGCTGAAATAGCCGCGGCCATCGTACCGGACGTATAACAGCGCTCTCCCCCACCACTTGTGAATCTCAAAGTAGGCATTTCTCTCACCGCTATAGACCAGCACCTGTGGAATGGAAACGCGGTTGGGAGAAGGGGTCGGGGATGGACGGGGGAGAGGCTGAGTCTCGGTCGCCTCCAAATCCTCCGGCGGACTGGGCAGCCAGGAGGACGGCGCGGCAACCGACGAAGAGCGCACGAGCAGCACCAGGGACAGGCCCAGCACAAGGCCGAGACAGCCCAAAAAAGCGGCCAGGACAGAAAGAGAAGCCAAAATTGCTCCTTCTCGGCCTTTGGCATCGTTCGATTCGACCGGATTCACAGACAAGGCCTGCTCCTCGCAAGACAGAGAACTGATTTAACCTTTTCCAAAAGAGAGCATTCGGTAACTTAATTTCGGCCACAGATGAACACAGATAAACGCAGATTGGTTTGATAAACGTCACAGAATCTTTGATTTCGGCGAAGTATGTTGACTAATAGAGAAACG
>CALGPL010000009.1 GCA_937960595.1 uncultured Anaerolineales bacterium
ACAACAAAGCCATCTTCTTTTATTGCTTCTCTCCACCTCTGTATTGCTTCTTGCAGATTATCAGCAGAAAAAATATTTATAATTTTTTCCGGTGAACCATAAAAACCTGGATTGTATCCTAAATCTCCATTCACACCGCCAATGGATGGTACAAAATTCCTCGTATCATACATCCCCAAATTCTCATTTCCATCTCCGCGCAAAAGCCACGGAGTAAGCAAAAAATCTGTCCGGTACTCGCCTGTCTCCTGATACTGCTGGTAAAGCAGCCGCCACAAAGCCTCATAAACCTGAATGCTTTTGTCATAATCCAGCCAGTCCCGGCCCCTCCACCCCTCAAATGCCGAAGTATCCACCCCATTTTCCTGCAAATACAAGACCATCTGCTCCATATAAAACTGATGAAAAGCCCGATCCTGCTCCAGGTACCTTTGCTGCTCTTCTTCGCTGGGGTCAAGATTATTGCGGTTCGGCAAAGTCTCCACATACCGCCGCATCTCCGCCGGAAAAGTCTCTGCATCGAAAAAATTCTCCACCACCAACGGCGTCGGCGTCGGCGTGGGGGTGGGGGTCGGATAGTCGGGAGTCAAATAGTCGGCGGTCTGCCGTCCGCGGTCTACGGTCTGCCGTCCACCGTCCGCCGTCTGCGGGACGCAAGCCGTGACCAGGAACAGGAGCAGGAGGAGGAGCAGGGCGCGTTTCATGAGAAAATTATACAACATGGGCAGGGCGCCGGGATAGAGGCTTGAAAGCGGTCCACAAGGGGAACAGTGTCAGGGGCCGGTCTCTCTCCGTTTGTGAAATTCGTGGCTCATTCTGAGAAAGTCACAGCGGCGATTCGTTCAGTCTGGGGTCTTTCAGGAATGGAGAGGTATAATTCGCCGAAATTTCCCCGCGAGGTGTCCGATGGCCGAACGTTTTTACTCCGTCTCCCCCGAAATCTTCCGCCTGTTCCCCGGCTACGTGCGCGGCGTGGTGATTGCGGAGGCAGTGCGCAACGGCCCCTCGCCGGTTGAACTGACCGAGATGCTGCGCCAGGCCGAGGCCTCGCTTCGCGACCGCCTGAGCCTCGATCGGATTGCCGAGGAACCGCGGATTGCCGCCTGGCGGGAAGCCTACCGCACGTTCGGCGCCAAGCCGTCCGAATTCCGCTGCTCGGTCGAGGCCATGGCCCGCCGCGTCCTGCGCAACGACCCCTTGCCTTCGATCAACGCTTTGGTGGACATCGGCAACCTGCTCTCGCTGCGCCACTTGTTGCCGGTCGGCGGACATGCGATTGATGTCCTGACTGGCGACATCGAATTGCGCCTGGCCCGCGGCGACGAGACTTTTGTGGCCTTTGGGACGAGCGAGGTCGAACATCCGCTGCCGGGCGAGGTGGTCTTCGTCGAGGGCAAGACCGTCCTGACCCGCCGCTGGACCTGGCGCCAGGCGAATCACACCCTGACGCTGCCCGAGACGACGGCGGTCGAATTCAACGTGGACGGCCTGCCGCCGGTCTCCGCGGCCGAGGTCGAGCAGACCTGTGCCGAAGCCGTGGCGTTGATCGGGCGCTTCTGCGGGGGAGAGACGCGGGTAGAAATGCTGACCGAACAAACCCCGCGCATCCGGCTGATGGGATGAGGTGACAGTCGCCTAGCCGGTGACTGTCACCTCTATTTCAGGGGATCAGGGGGAATGTCTAGCGGCGGTTGCGCAAGAAGGTCGGGATATCCAGGTTCTCGGTATCGAAGGCCTGCGGCTGGAAATCGGCGCTCGCGCCCGTTTCGGGGCGGGCCTCCACGCTGACCGTTTCCTCCGGGCGGCGGGTGGCCAGCCGGGGTTCGATGGCGCCGGCCATCTGGCGCACGCTGGCCGGCCGCTGCACCACCCGGCGCGGCAGGCCAGAGCGTTCGAAGCCGGTGGCGATGACCGTTACCCGAATCTCGTCGCCCATCTCCGGGTCGATGACCGCTCCGAAGATCATGTTGACATCCGGGTGGGCGGTCTCGCGGATGATGGCCGCCGCCTGGTTGACCTCGAACAGGGTCAGGCCCGGCCCGCCGGTCACGTTGAACAGGACGCCGCGCGCCCCGTCAATGGTGATGTCGAGCAACTGGCTGGAAATGGCCTGTTCGGCGGCGACGCGGGCGCGGTCCTCGCCCGAGGCCTTGCCGACCGCCATCAGCGCCGCGCCGCCCTCGCCCATGATGGTCTTGACATCGGCAAAGTCCAGGTTGATCAGGCCGGGGACGGTAATCAGTTCGGAGATGCCGGCAATGCCCTGGCGCAGGACTTCGTCGGCGACCTTGAAGGCATCCTGCAAACTGGCGCGCTTGTCCACGATTTGGAGCAGCCGGTCGTTGGGGATGACGATCAGGGTGTCGGCGTGTTCCTTGAGGCGGGCCATACCGCTCTCGCAGGACTGCATGCGCTTGTTGCCTTCGAACGTGAAGGGCCGGGTGACCACGCCGATGGTCAGGGCGCCGCACTCGCGGGCGATCTGGGCCACGATCGGGGCTGCGCCGGTGCCGGTGCCGCCGCCCAGCCCGGCGGTGACGAAGACCATATCCGAGCCTTTCAGCACGGCGTACAGATCTTCCGCCGACTCCTCGGCCGATTTCTGGCCGACCTCCGGGTTGCCGCCTGCGCCCAGGCCGCGGGTCAGTTTCTCGCCGATGCGGACGCGGGTGGGGGCGTTCGAGAGCATCAGCGCCTGGGCGTCGGTGTTGACGGCGACGAATTCGACGCCCTGGATGCCTTCCTCGATCATCCGGTTGACGGCGTTGCAGCCGCCGCCGCCGACGCCGACCACTTTGATGCGGGCAAAACTTTCGGCTTGCATTTTCTTTGTGTCCATGGTGATCCTCCTGAAAACGGTATCCTGTCCACCGCTGGGGCAGCGGCAGGTGGGGCCTAGGGTAATAAGCGCCTGAGCCATTCCTTGAGCAGCGAGAAGTCCATCTGGCGTTCTGCTCTCGCGACGCGGCGCCGGACGCCTGGGCGGGGCGGTTTTTCTCCGTCGGTCAGGGCCGCCGCCCAGCGCAGCAGACCGATGCTGGTCGAAAAGGCAGGCGAATGCAACTGATCGACCAGGCCGATCAGATTTTCCGGCTGAGCGGTGCGGACCGGCATAGCGAGCACCTGGGCAGCCAGTTGGCGAATGCCGGGCAGGGCGCTTGTGCCGCCGGTCAGCACCATCCCGGCCGACAAAAGACCATCGTATCCGGAACGTTTGATTTCCTGCAAAATCAGGGCGAAAATCTCTTCGACGCGGGCCTCGATGATGTGGGCCATGTCGTGGCGGCTGATTTCGGCCAAGCCTTGCTCGCCAAACACCTGGACCTTGAACGTCTCTTCGGCGCCGACGCCCGACTTCAAGGCGTAGCCGTGCTGTTTCTTGATCTCCTCGGCCTGCGAGAACGGCAGCCGCAAGCCGTGAGCGATATCATTCGTGATGTGATTGCCGCCCACGGCCAGCACCATCGTGTGCCAGACGTTGCCGTCCACGTAGAGGGCCAGGTCGGTCGTCCCGCCGCCGATGTCGCAGACGGCCGCCCCCATCTCGCGTTCGGCCTGCGTGAGGACGACATCGCCCGAAGCCAGCGGGTTGAGCACGAACTGCAAGACCTCCACCCCGGCCGCTCCCACCGCCTGCCGCAGATTCTCGACCGTCGCCTGAGCGGCGGTGATGATGTGGGCCTCCACCTCGAGGCGGTACCCATGCATGCCGAGCGGCCGGTGGATGCCGCTCTGACCGTCCACACTGAAGCCGCGCTGGATGACATGGATGATCTCGCGGTTGTGCGGGATGGCCACGGCTTGGGCCGCCTCCAGGGCGCGGGCCACGTCCATCTCGTCAATCGTGTCTCCCGAAATGGCGGCCACCCCGCGGCTGTTGATCGAGGACACGTGCGCTCCCGCCAGGCTGACGACCGCCCCGGTGATTTCAACCCCCGACGTGTATTCGGCCTTCTCCACGGCGCGCGTGATGGCCTGCGAGGCGGCGTTCAAGTCCACGATCACGCCTTTTTTGATGCCCTCCGACGGTTCGATGCCCACGCCGAGGATGCGGATGCGGTCTGCCTCCACCCGTCCTACCAGGGTGCAGATTTTGGTCGTACCAACGTCAATGCCGACAACAATATCGTCCATGGCTGCTACTTGTAGTAAGGGGCGTGCAGGTATTCCATGCTAACGACGGATGGCCGGATGCCCTGCGCGCTGAAGGTCTCCACGATGGCCTGATAGGCCAGCAGTTTCATGGGGATGTCTTCTGTGTTCTGACCGAAATAGACCAGCCAGCCGTGGGCGTCCTGCCAGCCGAGGCCGTAGCGCGGGTCGTAGATCATCGGCGTGTTGGCCGGCAGGTAGGGGACCAGGGTCAGCATGGCTTGGACAATCTCCGGCGCCAGGTAGGGACGTTCGTAGGGGGGCGTGTCCATGCCGACTGCGACCGGCGGCGGGCTGCCCGTTGCGGTGACCACCAGCAGCCCGTCTGCGCTGCCGCGCGGCGGGAAGGCGACCCCGTTCCGATCTATCCAGGCCAGGGCCTCGCCCTGATACCAGGCGATGACCGGCGTGCGCTCGGTCACCTCGATCACGACCTGATTGGGGAATCCGACATGCACGCTCACCGATTCCAGGTCGAGGTAAGTGGCCCGCAGCAGGGTCTCGATGCGCGCCGGCACGGCCAGGAAGATCGGCTGCCCCGTCAGGCGGACAGCCGCCTCGATCTCGGCTGCCCCCAGGCGCTGGTTGCCGCGAATCTGCAATCCGTTGACGGTAAACATGGCCGAAGTCCACAGCGTGTAGAGCAGGAAAACCAGGCCGAGGGTGAGCAGGCCCGAGAGCCAGCGCGGGCCGAATTGGGGCAGGCTGAGGGCCGGGGCGCGCACCTCGGCGTTGCCCAGGCTGAGGGCTACTTCGTAGTGCCGGCGTCCGGCTCGCGACGAGGCGGTTTTCGGCCGCGGCGGGCGCTGTCGGGCAGGCTTCTTGTAGACCGGCTCGAGGCTGCGCCGCCCTTCCGGTTCGACCGGCAGGAGGAGGGTCTGGGGGCGATAAACGGGAGGCTTGGGTTTCTCCCGCCGCCGGCTGCGGGAGACGGGCGTCTTCTCCAGGCGGACGGTCTCGGCCGGCAGGCGGCGCGGCGACTTCTTGCGATCGGGAATGCGCACGAAGGGGGAGGTGGGTTTGTCGCCGGGGCTCATGCGGTCCTCCGGAAGCGGCGTTCGGTGCGGTCGCGCTCAGCCTTGCGTTCTAAGGCCAGTTCGATCAGACGGTCGATCAATTGCGGATACGGCAGCCCGGAGGCTTCCCACAGTTTGGGGTACATGCTGATGCTGGTGAAGCCGGGGATGGTGTTGATTTCGTTCAAATAAATGCGGCCGCTATTCTTCTCCAGGAAGAAATCCACCCGCGCCATGCCGGCGCAGTCGATGGCGGCGTAGGCCTGGACGGCCAGGGCGCGGATCTGCTCGGCGGTGTCGTCCGGCAGAGGGGCGGGGATGAGCAGGCCGGAGGTCCCGTCGACATATTTCGATTCGTAAGAGTAGAATTCGCGGCTGGGCAGGATTTCGCCGGGGATGGAGGCCTGCGGCTCGTCATTGCCCAGCACGGCGACCTCGATCTCGCGGGCGTCCACGCCGCGCTCGACCAGGACGCGCCGGTCGTAGGCGGCGGCTTCCAGCAGGCCCTCGGCCAGGTCGGCCCGGCTGCGGCACTTGGTGATGCCCACCGAGGAGCCCAGATTGGCCGGCTTGACGAACAACGGATAGGGGCCAACGGCCTCCGCCTTGTCCAGGGCGGCCGGTATGTCCTTCTCGATCTGCGAGCGCAAGAGAAGGGTCGATTCGACCACCGGCACGCCGACGGCGCGCATGACCTCCTTGAAGACGGCTTTGTCCATTCCAACCGAGGAGCCGGTCACGCCGGCGCCTACGTAGGCCAGGTCGGCCAGTTCGAGCAGGCCTTGCAGGGTGCCGTCCTCGCCATAGGTGCCGTGCAGGACGGGGAAGACCACATCCAGGGAGGTGATCAGTTCCAGGCCGGCCGGGCGCAGGGCATACAGGCCAGGCCGCGAAGGGTCGGGCAGAATGGTGCAGGGCGTCAGGCGGTCGGTCTGTTCTTGGGCCAGGGCCTCGAGGGCATCGGGCCCGCTGAACCAGGCGCCGTCGTGGGTGATGCCGACCTGATAGACCTCGTAACGCGCCGGGTCGAGCACCTCCAGCACCGAGCGGGCCGAGACCAGCGAGACCTCGTGTTCTCCCGATCTGCCTCCGAACAGGATGGCGATGCGCATCTTTGTCATGGCTCGTTCTCCCATTCCCCGATGAGTTCGATTTCGAGTTCCAGTTCGACGTCGAATTGTTTGCGGACGGTCTGGCGGGCCAGGTCGATCAGCGCTTTGACGTCGGCGGCTTTGGTCTGGCCGTGGTTGATGAAGAAGTTGGCGTGCACCGGGCTGATCTCGGCGTTGCCAATCCGGCGGCCCTTGAGACCGGCGGCCTCGATCAGCCGGCCGGCGAAGTCGCCGGGGGGATTCTTGAACATCGAACCGAGACTGGCGCCAGGGGGCTGAGTGCTGCGCCGCCGGGCGGAGAATTGTGCCATTTTGCTCTGGATGGCCTGCGGGTCGCCGCGCTGGAGGCCCAGACGGGCCTTCAGAATCACGACCGGCAGGCGCTCGCGCTTCAGACGGCTGGAGCGGTAGCCATACTCCATTTTTTCGACCGGCCAGGTCTGGCGCCCGCCGCCGCGTGCGATCAATTCGGCTGCGAGCAGGTTGCCGGCCATGTCGCCATCGAACGCCCCGGCGTTGCCGTAGACGGCGCCGCCCAGCGTGCCGGGGACGGTGGCGGCCCATTCCATGCCGCTCAGCCCGAGGCGGGCGGCCCGCTGGGCCAGGTCGTTGAGGGTGACGCCCGATTCGGCCGTCACGGTGGGCGGTTCGGCCCGCGAGTCGAATTGGATCAGGCGGGCGCGGTTGATGACGACCACCCCGCGCACGCCCCGGTCGCTGACCAGCACGTTCGAGCCGCCGCCGAGCAGGACGAAGGGCAGGTTCAGCCCCCAGACCGTCTCGGCTGCTTCGGCCAGTTCGTCCGCCGAACGGACGAAGAGCAGGGCGTCGGCCGGGCCGCCGATGCGCGCCGAAGTATAGCCCGACAGGGGGACGTTCTCCTGCAGGCGGTCGCCAAAGACGGCGCGGAGGTGGGCAAGGAGCGACTCTTCCATAACGGCGCGGCCGGGCAAAGACGGGTTAGAAGTAGCCGCCGTGGCCTTCCTGACCGGTGAGGTAGCCGATCAATTTGTGGACGGCCTTGCGCATCTCTTCGGGCGGACGTTCCTCCGGCCTGGGTCGCCGCGGGTCGGGGGAGGGAATGTCGCCCAGCACCATCTTGAGCGGCGGCAGGGCCAGCGTTTCCGATTTGAATACGTGCGTCTTCTTAGTCATGCGGAACCTCGCTTTCTGTGAGACGAGCCAGCACCTGGCTGCTGATCTGGTCGGCGTCGCCGGCGGAGAGCACCAGGACCACGTCGCCGGGCTGCAAATGATCGAGAAGATAAGCACTGACTGCGCCGAGATCGGCGATGAAGCGCGCCGAGGGATGTTTCATCGCCGCGACGATTTGCCGTGCCGAGAAGTCCTGCTTGGGTTCGCGGGCGGCATAGATTTCGGTGATGATGACCTGGTCGGCGTCCTCGAAGGCCTGGACGAATTCCTCGAAGAGGGTGCGGGTGCGCGAATAGGTGTGCGGCTGCCAGACGGCCCACAAGCGCCGACCCGGGTAGCGGGCGCGGGCGGCCGAAAGCGTGGCGCGGATCTCGGTCGGGTGGTGGGCGTAGTCATCCACGAGGGTCACGCCGCCTCGTTCGCCGCGCACCTCGAAACGTCGGCCGGTGCCGCTGAATTCGCCCAGCGCCTCGGCCGCCTGTTCGAGCGGGATGCCGACCAGTTCGCCGACGGTCAGCGCCGCCAGCGCATTGCGGACGTTGTGCAGGCCGGGAACCTGCAGATCGACGATGGCCGATTTGCCGATGATCGAGGCGCTGAAGGTGAATCCGCCGCGTTCGTTGGCGACCAGCATGGTGGCGAATGAATCCGGTTTGCGGGGGCAGTCGGCTGCCTTGGGGCGCAAGCCATAGGCAAGCACGTTCTGGCCGCTGTTTTCCATTTCATTCATCAGGCGGCAGGCGCCCGCGTCTTCGGCGCAGGTCACCAGGACGCCGTCGGGGGGCAGCAGGCGGGCAAACTCGAGGAAGGCCTGCTGGAAGTCCTCCGGCGTGGGGTAGCAGTCGGGATGGTCGTGTTCGATGTTGGTGATCACTTCGATGACCGGTTTGAGGCCGAGGAACATGTGATCGTACTCGTCGGCCTCGATGACGAAGAAATCGCCTTCGCCGGCGCGGGCGTTGACGCCCAGGTTGTTGAGCACGCCGCCGACGATGAAGGTCGGGTCGGTCTTGGCGGCGCTCAGGATCCAGGCGATCATGGCGGTGGTGGTGGTCTTGCCGTGCGTGCCGGCGACGGCGATGCCGGTGCGGCCGGTCATCAATTCGCCCAGGAAGTCGGCCCGTTTGAGGACCGGGATGCCGGCGGCGCGGGCGGCGACGACCTCCGGATTGTCATCGGGGATGGCCGACGAGCGTACCACCATATCGGCAGAGGCGACGTTCTCCGGGCGGTGGCCGATGACGATGGCCGCGCCGGCCGCCTCCAGGTCGCGCAGGAGGGGCGAGGCCTGCCGGTCCGAGCCGGTCACCGCGTATCCCATTTCCAACAGGACCCGGGCGATGGCCGAAAGGCCGCTCCCACCGATGCCGATCAGGTGAATGCGTTTCATCGTTTCCCTAAATGAACACGACGATCACGAAAATGAAGGCCAAGACCACCGCAAAGTAGATGGTAGGTTCGCCCATCAACTTGGGCGGCAGATACTCGACTAATTTCAGGGCGGCATCTCCCATCGGCGTGCCCACCAGAGGGGCGGTGATGGTCGCGAAGGGATAGCCGGCCTCGTGCATGAAGCGCCAAATCGAGCCGGCAATCAGGTAACCGTTCAGGGCGCCCAGGAAGATGCCCAGCAGGGTATCCTGTAGTTTCTCGCGGGTCATTTTGGCGGCGAACCGCGGGATGTTGGGCGTCTGGTAACCGAAGAAGACCAGGACGATCATGATGATGGTGCGCAGCCAGAAGGAGAAATTGGCGTTCGACAGCATCAGCGCGCTGACAAAGGAGATGTATTTCGTGATCAGCGAGATGAAGGTCAGGGCCAGGATGACGCTGAAGGAGACCAGCAATTCGCGCGCCCAGCCGCGCATGGCCCCGATGATGCCGAACAGAACCACGTACATCCAGAAGATGAAGGTCAGGCTAACCATGGTCTCCTCTCCTCGTTTCGGCCAGGGCGAGCAGTTGATCGGCGATTTCTGCCGCTGCGTTGGGGTGAGCCAGCCGCTGCATGCAGGCCCGCATGGTCTCCAGTCGCTCCGGCGTCTGCAGAATGGCGCGCACGGTCGGCAGGAGGGTCTCGCTCAACCGGCCGTCTTCCAGGGTGACGGCCGCGCCCTTGCTGGTCAGATAAGCGGCGTTGACCTTTTGATAGCGCCAAGCGTGCGGGTAGGGGACCAGGATGGCCGGCAGGCCGAAGAGCGGGTACTCGCCGAGGGCCGAAGCCCCGCCGCGCGAGAGCACCAGATCGGCGGCGGCCAGCACGGCGCCCATCTCCTCGTGCAGATAAGGGTAGACATGATAGCGCGCCAGTTGGGCCTCGCTCAGGCTGCGGGTCTGCGCCTCGACCTCTGGCCAGTCCAGTTCGCCGGTGATGTGCACCACCTGGGTCAGTTCGAGCAGCCCCGGCAGCGACGCCAGGACGGCGCGGTTGATGGAGCGCGCCCCTTTCGAGCCGCCGGTGACGAGCAGGACCGGTTCGCCTTCGCTCAATCCCAGCGCCTGGCGGCCTGTCTGACGCGTCCAGCCGCTCAGTTCGCGCCGGACGGGGTAACCGGTCAGCCGCAGACGGCTTGGGCGGCGGAAGAAGCGGGCCGATTCTTCGACGGTGATGCAGATTCGGCTGGCAAAACGCGCCAGGGTGTTGAGCGCCAGGCCGGGTTCGATATCCGGCACGTACAGCAGGCTGGGAAGGCGCCAGCCTGCCAGCGCCATCGGGACGGCCACGTAGCCGCCGGTGAAGAACAAGACATCCGGCCGGAAGTCGGCCAAGATGCGCCGCGCCGCCAGGAAACCGCGCCCGAGCCGGACCAGGTTGCCCGGCAGGCGGCGCAGGCCGACGCCGTGCACGCCTGCCGCCGGAATGGCCTTGAAAGGCACGCCGGCCCGCTCGACGAGACGGGCTTCCATGCCGGCTTCTCCGCCTACCCACAGGATGTCGGCTTTATCGCTCAGGGCTTGCAGGACGGCCAGGGCGGGATACACGCCGCCGCCGGTCCCGCCGGCGCAGATCAACAGACGCACTGTAAGACCTCCAGGTTGGATCGGGCGGGATCAATCCCAGCCCGCTGGAACGAGAGACGCTCAACAGGATGCCGATGGCTGCCAGCGACGAGATCAGGCTCGAACCGCCGGCGCTGATGAAAGGCAGGGCGTTGCCTGCAAAGGGCAGCAGGCCGACCATGACGGACATGTTGATGCCTGCCTCGATGACGATCCAGACGGCCGCGCCGCCGGCCAACAGGGCGCCGAGCATATCGGGGGCCTGGACGGCAATCTTCAGGCCGCGCCACAGGATGATGCCATACAGCAGGAACAATCCCAGCGCGCCCGCCAGGCCGAGTTCCTCAACCACCACCGCAAAGATGCTGTCGGTGGGAGGAACCGGCAGGCCGGTCAATTTGGTGCTTGCGCCGCCAATCCCGACCCCGAACCAGCCGCCGCGGATGATGGCGCCCAGCGAGCGACGCACCTGATAGTCGGACTGGAGCGGGTCGCGCAGCCCGGCCATGTAAGAGGCCAGGCGCGCCCGTCCTGTGGCACTGAATTGGACCACCAGCCAGCCGACCGCCAGGGCCACGATCAGGAACAATACGATCTGGCGCAACTCGCCGCCGGCCAGGAAGAAGAGCAGACCGCCCAGGATGAAAATGGTGAGGGTGGCGCTCAGGTCGGGCTGAATGTAAATCAGGCCGCCGATGATGCCCAGGATGGCTGCCAGCGGGATCAGGCCGAGCTGTGCCTCGTGCAGGTGCGCGCGCTTGCTGTGCAGCCAGACGGCGAGATAGATGATGGTGACCAGTTTGGCCAGTTCGGACGGCTGGACCGAGCCGCCGAAGAACGAACGCACGGCCCCAAAACGGACCTCGTTGTTGATCAGCACGCCGATCAGCAGGAGGATGGTCAGGCCCATGACCGGCACCGCCAGTTTGCGCCAGATGCGGTAATCGCTGCGCGCCAGAACGACGCATACGACCGTGCCGATGACCATCCACAAGACCTGCTTCTTGAACATGTAGCCGGGGTCATCGTAGACCAGTTTCGAGAAATCCGCGCTGGCCGAATAGAGCATCAGCAGGCCGAAGGTCCCCAGGGCGATGACCGCCAGCAGAAGGGGGACATCCAGGCCGATGGGCCGGGCGCGGCCGACGGCGGTTTTCGGTCTGGTCGTCTCCGGCCGAGACGGGTTCACGAAAGTTCCGATACCCATTTGCAGAACGCCTCTCCACGTTCTTCGAAATCGCGAAACTCATCGAAGGAGGTGCCGCCCGGCGAAAGCAGGACGACGCGGCCCGGCCGGGCGAGGCGCGCCGCCGCCTCGACTGCCGACCGCAGTCCGGAGCAGCGCTCCAGGCCGAATGTCCCGCCGGCGCGGTATCGTTCGAGGACGGTTTGAATCTTGCCGGCCGCCTCGCCGAACAGGATGACCTGTTCCACGCGCTCGGCCACCAGTTCGGCCAGCGACTCCCAGGGCAGGTTTTTGTCCCGGCCGCCCAGCAGGAGGATGATCGGTTCTTGGAAGGAGCGGATGGCAGCCATCGTCCGTTCGGGGGCAGTGGCAATCGAATCGTTGTACCAGGCCGCGCCGCGATAGGTGCGCACGTATTGCAGGCGGTGGGGCACACCGCTGAAATCTTGTACGCCGGCCCGGATCGCCCGGACGGGCAGACCGACCGAGCAGGCGATAGCGCAGGCGGCCATCACATTCAGACGGTTGTGCTCGCCGCGCAGCCGGATGGTATCCTGCTTCAGGATGGCGGTTTCGCGTTTCTGGACGTGGAAGTAAATCCGTCCGCCCCGCAGGAAGACCCCGTCGCCGTCTTCGGGCAGGGGGGTGAAGCCGAAGGAAAGCAGCCGGCCGCGCGCCTGGCCGCGCAGCCCCCAGGCGCCGGGGTCGTCGCGGCCGAGGATGGCGATGTCCTCGGGCTGCTGAAAGGCCAGGATGCGGGCCTTGGCGGCAGTGTAGGCCTCCATCGTGCCGTGACGATCGAGGTGGTTGGGCGTGATGTTCAGGATGACGGCCACGTTGGGCGAGATGTTCATCTGTTCGAGTTGAAAACTGGAAATTTCCAGAATGGCCAGGTCATCGGGTTTCATTTCATCCACGTAGTTCAGGAGCGGATCACCGATATTGCCGCCCACATAGGCCCGCCGCGGCCCGTTCCCGAACGCGGCGCGGGCGATGCGCCCGACCAGGCTGGTGGTCGTCGTCTTGCCGGCCGAGCCGGTGATGCCGATGGTCGGGCAGGGGACGGCCTCCAGAAATACCTGGGTGTCGTTGGTCAGCGGCAGACCGCGCCGGATGGCCTCTTGCACCAGCGGTAGGGTCAGGGGGATGCCGCCCGAGAGACACAATACGTCGGTCGTGTCGAGCAAGTCCAGCGGATGGTCGCCGAACACCCAGCGGATGGGCAGGTCGGCCAGGGCGGCCTGGGCAGCGACCATTTCCTCGGCCGCGCGGCGGTCGTTCAGGGTCACGCGCGCCCCGTGACGCGCCAGGTAGCGCGCCGCCGCCTGCCCCTGACGGGCGCCTCCGAGGATGGTCACGCGTTTGCCGCTCCAGTCTGTCTTCATCTCACACCAGCGCCAGCCCCACGCCCAGCATGGCGGCCAGCAGGCCGATCAGCCAGAAGCGCTGAACGATCTGCATTTCCGACCAGCCGAGCAATTCGAAGTGCAGGTGAATGGGCGCCATTTTGAAAAAGCGGCGGCCCTTGGTCAATTTGAAATAGACGATCTGAATCACGTCGCTCAGCGCCTCGCTGAAGGGGATGACGGCAATGACCGGCAGCAGCGCCCATTGGCCGGTCATCAGGGCGATGACGGCAATCGAGGCGCCCAGCGAGAGCGAACCGGTATCGCCCATGAACAACTGGGCGGGGTGGACGTTGAACCACAGAAAGCCGAATAGGGCGCCGACCATCGTGAAGCAGAAGCGGGCAATGAAAACCTGGCCCTGCATCAGGGCGATGCCGCCGTAAGCGGCGAAGATGGTGGCCGAGATCAGCCCGGCCAGCCCGTCCAAGCCGTCGGTAAAATTGACGGCGTTGGTCATGCTGACGATGACGAAAGCGGCAATCGGGATGTACCCAATGCCCAATTCGATCTCGCCTTGATAACCCGGCAGGAACATATCGGGCACATCGAGTACGTATTTGAGGGCGAAGGCCACGCCGAGCGCCAACAGAATCTGCAGCAGGAATTTGGTGCGGATGCGCAGGCCGCTGCCTTTGCGCCTGCCGCGGATGCCCTCCCAGTCGTCCAGCGCCCCCAGGGCGGCGTAGAAGAACATGGCGGCCAGCGGCACGAGCACCGAGCGGCCGAGCAGTTTCATGCCGATCAGACTGACGGCGTTGAGCAGGATGGTCAGCAGGGCCACCGGCAGGATGATCATCACCCCGCCCATGGTGGGCGTGCCCATCTTGGTGAAGTGCCGCCCCGGCTCCTCGACCCGAATGATCTTGCCGATCTTGAAGTGGCGCAGGATGCGCAGCAGTGGCCCGCCCCAGATGACGGTCATCATGAAGGCCAGTCCGGCCAGGCTCAGGGCAAAGGCGGTTTCGCTCATTCGGCAGCCTCCAGGGCGGCAACGATGCGGTCCATGCGGATGCTGTGCGAACCCTTGACCAGCACGACATCGGAGCCGCCCAGCGATTCGGACAGGTAGGCGATGGCCTGCTCGGTGTTCTCGAATTCGCGGATTGCGCTGGGTTTCAAGCCGGCCCGCCGCGCCGCGGCGGCGATGATGTGGGCGCGCTCTCCCACCGTGACCAGTTGATCGGCCACCTCGGCAGCCCGCACGCCGACCATCTCATGGCCCTCTCTTTCATAAGGGCCGAGTTCGAGCATGTCGCCCAAAACGGCCACTTTGCGCCCTTCCAGTTCGGCCAGCAAATTGAGCGCGGCCAGCATGGATTCGGGCGAGGCGTTGTAGGTGTCGTCCAGGAGCAGGGCGCCGCTGTCGGTGCGCACCGCGGCCAGGCGCAGTTGTGTATGTCCCTGGCGCAGGCCGGCCAGAATTTCCTGCCAGGTCAACCCCTCGGCCAGGCCGACCGCCGCCGCCCGCAAGGCGGTGTGGACCGAGTGCTGACCGATGAGCGGGACGCGCACATGCAATGTCTCGCGGCCATAATGCAGGCGGAAGCGGATACCCTCCAACCCCAGCCCTTCGACCTCGTCGGCCCACAGGTGGGCCTGGGGATCCAGACCGTAATAGAGGATGCGCGCCCGGGTCAGTTCGGCCATCGGACGCACCCACGGATCGTCGTAGTTCAGGACGGCCACGCCCTGCGGGGCAGGCGGCAGCGCCCGGATCAGTTCGGATTTGCCGCGCGCGATGGCCTCCTGCGAACCGGCCCGTTCGGCGTGGACGGTGCCGATGTTCGTGATCACGCCGACTTGCGGCAGGGCGATGTCGCACAGGAAGGCGATTTCGCCGGGGACGTAGAAGCCCATCTCGAGCACTGCCCGTTCGTGGCCGGCGCTCAGGTGCAGGATGGTCAGCGGCAGGCCGATTTCGTTGTTCAAATTGCCGGGGTTTTTCATCGTGCGGTAGCGCATCCCCAGCACTTCGGCCACCAGTTCTTTGGTGGTCGATTTGCCGACCGAGCCGGTGATGCCGACCACGCGCAGGTCCAGTTTGCGCCGCCAGAAGCGGGCAATTTGCTGCAGGGCCGTCAGCGTGTTTTCGACTCGCAGACAGAGGGGCGAGCGGCTCAGGGTTTCGAGCGAGGCCGGCGGGGCGCGCAGGTCGAGGGTCGGGAAGGTTTCTTTCAGTTCGCGCTGGATGAGGGCAAAGGAGGCCCCGCGCCGGAAGGCGTCGGCGACGAAGTCGTGGCCGTCGGCGCGCTCGCCGGGCAGGGCGATGAACAGGCTGCCGGGGATGACCTGGCGCGAGTCGATCGCCGCCTCGGTAATGACGGTTTCGACCGCCGGGCGGGTGTGCGTCAGGGCTTCGAGAACGTCGGCCAGGGTCAACACAGGAGCCTCACCGTCCTTCTGCTGCCTGATGACGGATGTCATCGGGAGGAATGTTCATCAGAACGACCAGTTGTTCGACCATTTGACGAAAGACCGGCGCGGCCACCTGAGAAGCCCAGGGCGAGGCGGTCGGCCGTTCGAGCCAAACGTAGACGAGGAAGCGGGGATCGTCCACCGGCCCCCAGCCGATGAACGAGGCGTTGGTCTGATAGGGATCGTAGCCGTAGGCGGTCGGGATTTGGGCGGTGCCGGTCTTGCCCGCCAGCGTGTAGCCGGGGACATTGGCCAGCGAGGTCTCGTTGCTGAGCGATTCGACCAGCATCTGATTCAGGGCGCGGGCCGTTTCGGGCGAAATCGGCCGCCCCACGATCTGGGTGGACATGGTGCGCTGCTGGCCGTTTTGCACCATGGCGTACAGCACGTGCGGATAGACCATGCGGCCCTCGTTGGCGATGGCCGAGCCGGCCATGACCATCTGGATGGGAGTGACGGCCACGCCCTGGCCGAAGGCGTTGGTGCCGAGATCGATGGGATACCAGTCGTCATCGCCGGGCAATTTCAGGCGGCCGGGATTTTCGCCGGCCAGATCGATGCCGGTGGTGTGGCCAAGGCCGAAACTTTGCATGTAACCGTAGAAGGTCTCGGCCCCCATTTGGGTGGACGTCCAGGCCAGGCAGACGTTGAGCGAGTGCTGCAAGCAGCCGGTCATGTCCTGGTAGCCCCAGGCGCCGCCGTCCCAGTTGTGGATGTAGCCGCCGCCGACGATGATCGTCCCCGTATCGAGGAAGACGGTTTCGGGGGCGACCGTGCCGCTGTCGAGGGCGGCCGCCATGGTAAAGACCTTGAGGACCGAGCCGGGTTCGTAGGCCTGGGAGATGGCGCGGTTGAAAGGCGTCTCGCCGACGAAGATTTCCCCGTATTCCCAGTATCGGTTGAGATCCATGCGCGGGGTGGTGGCCATGGCCAAGATTTCGCCGGTCTGCGGATCCATGACGATGATGACGCCCGAACGCGCCCCGTAGGTCTGCAGGGCGCCGTCGAGGGTCTCCTCGGCCGCGGCCTGGATCTGACGGTCGAGGGTCAGGATGAGAGTCGCGCCGGGGGGAATGTCCGGCAGTTCCTCGGCCCGGTTGGGGTCGGCGGGCACCCACAGGGTAACCGGCATGCCCGCCAGCAGACTGTCATATTTTTCTTCGACGCCGTAATAGCCGCGCCCTTCGCGGGTGGTGAAGCCGATGACGTTCGAGGCGAGCATCCCTTCGGGGTAACTGCGTTCCAAATGCGGGACAAAGCGCAGCCCGGCCAGACTCTGCCCGGAGGGATCGTTGATCAGCACTTCCTGAAGTTCGATCAATTTGTTGGCATCTTCGGGCGGGACGTGATCGGCTAACACAATGTAAAGGACGTTTTCTTCGGGTTGGGTGATCTGGGCCAGGACGGCGTTGTAGTCCAGGCCGAGGTAAACGCTGGTCGCCAGGGCGATGCTCTGGGGGTCGCGGGCGTTCTGAAGGTCCACGCCGATCTCGTAGACGGTCTGGTTGCCGGCCAGCAGGTTGCCGTTGCGGTCGTAGATTTCGCCGCGCGCCGGATAGTAGGTGACCCAGGCACCGGTATAGGGGTCCTGTTCGACCAGCCATTCGCGCGCTTCCGGATTGGTCTGGATGCGCGCCATTTGGAACAGGATGCCGATGCCGAGCAATCCGAGCAGGAAGGAGAGGGTGGTGAAGCGCCAGGCGTGCGGGTTGTCCATGCTCATCTTCCTGTCGTTTGGTTCGAAGCGGTCAATTGCTCGGAGAGCCATTCCAAGAGCGACTGTCGGTAGGCGGGCAGAAGGATGGTCGCTGCGGCCGGCGGCCGGCTGCGCGAAAGATTGACAGGGGTCGGCGGCTGATACCCCGGGGCGACGACATAGGTGATTTCGTCGGGGCGGGCCGGCCGGAAGCCCATCGCCAGGGCGCGTTCGCGCATGACGGCGTTGGACGTCAGGTTGGCCAGTTGAGTTTCCAGGTCGGCATTGATGCGCCGATTTTCGATGATTTCGTCCTGCAGAATCTGCAATTCACGCCCGGCCAGAGCGGTGCGGGTGGTAATGTTCAGGTGCAGGCTGGCCAGCATGGCGGTGATGACCAGACCAAGCAAGAAAAGGCCGATCCACTGGCGTTGCACCCGCCAGGGGGCCTGTTGCACCTTATGGACGATCCCTGTGACGTTGCTCATCTTTTTTGTCCGTCTTGATGTTTTGCTGTGCGCGCTGCTGCACCTCCGTTCTGCCTGCGCCTGTGTCTCAGGCTCAGGGGAGCCAACACCCATTGGCTAGATTTTTTCGGCCACTCTCAATCTCGCGCTGCGAGCGCGGGGATTGCGTTCGATTTCGTCTTCCGTCGGGACGATCGGCCGGCGGTTGACTTCTTTCAGGCTTGCTTTGTGCCCGCAGGTGCAGACCGGCTGACGAGGCGGACACAGACAGTCGCGGCTTTCGCGGCGGAAGTATTCTTTGACCAGGCGGTCCTCCAGCGAATGGAAGGCGATCACGACCAGCCGTCCGCCTGGGGCGAGGGCCTGAACTGCCCGCGGCAGGGCTTGCTCGACGGCCTCCAGTTCGCCGTTGACGGCGATGCGCAGGGCCTGGAAGGTGCGCGTGGCCGGATGATGGGGGCCGCGGCGTCCGAGAGAACGCTCGATCAGGGCGGCCAGGTCGCGGGTCCCGCCCAGGGGTCGGGCCCGGACGATGGCCCGGGCGATGCGGCGGGCGGCCGGTTCCTCCCCGTAACGGTGGATCAGGTCGGCCAGTTCCGGTTCGGGCCAGGTGTTGACGATCTCGGCGGCGGTGAGCGGGGCGTCTGGGTCGAAGCGCATGTCGAGCGGGCCGTCGGCCAGGAAGGAGAAGCCCCGCTCGGGGGTGTCGAACTGCATCGAGGAGGCGCCCAGGTCGAGCAGAATGCCGTCCACCGTCTCCCAGCCCAGGAGGGCCATCTCTTCGAGGATGCGAGTGTAAGAGGCCTTCTTTAACCACGTGCGCTCCCCGAAGGGAGCGAGTTTCTGGCGGGCCAGGGCAAGCGCGTGCGGATCCACGTCCAGGCCGAGCAGCAGACCGCCGGGATGGCTGGCCTCCAGGATGCCGGCCGCGTGGCCGCCCGCCCCCACCGTCCCGTCCACATAGCGCCCTCCGTCTCTCGGGCGTAAAGCGTGTATAATTTCGTGGTAAAGTACAGGTTGGTGCACGCCCGGCCTCTCAGCGGGTCGAAAGGTTGAGCGTGGAGAAGCGCTGAGCGTTGACTTCGGCATTCTGGATTTCGGCCTCCTGGGCTTTCCACGAGTCGGGATTCCAGATTTCGAAGTAGTCGCCCTGGCCAACCAGGACGGCCTCGTTCTGCAAGCCGGCCCGCTCGCGCAGGATCTGCGGGAGGAGGATGCGCCCGGCAGAGTCGAGTTCGAGTTCGGCAGCGTTGCCCAGGATCAGGCGGCGCAGGGCGCGGGCGGTGGGATCCATCATGTTCATGGCCATCAGTCGCTGATAGACTATTTCGAAGGCGCCGGCGGTCAGCACCATCAGATTGTTGTCCAGGCCCTGGACGACGTAGGCGCCGTCGGCCAGCGGTTCGCGGAATCTGGCCGGTACCGTCAGGCGGAACTTCTCATCGAAGGAGTGGAGGAATTGGCCTAAGAACATCTGTTCTGCTCTTTCCTTTAAACCGGAACGCCGGGGGTGACCGGCGTCCCACTTCGTCCCACTTTCTCCCACGGACATGCTTATTTTAGCACAGAACCGGGGGGAAATACAAGTAGTACTTTCGGATTAAAAATGACAACGCAGAGGTCGGCTTGGCCTCAGGACAGGCCTCCCAAAATCGTCCTGCTCGATTCGCCACGCTGGGAAGATTATGAATTGATCGATAGCGGCGGCGGTCAAAAACTGGAACGCTTTGGCCCTTACACGTTCGTCCGCCCGGAGGTCCAGGCCTTGTGGACGCCTGCTCTGCCTGCCAGACAATGGGAAGCCGCCCACGCCGTCTTCGTCCCCAGCGGAGAGGAGAGCGGGGGGCACTGGCAGTTCAGGAAAGAGGTGGCCGAGGCCTGGCCGATGACCTACGGGCGTCTGCGTTTTACGGCGATGACCACGCCGGGGCGTCACCTGGGCGTCTTTCCGGAGTGCGCGGCCCACTGGGATTGGGTGGCGGAGAGGATCGAGGCCGAGGGGCGAAAGGCTCCGGTTCAGGTGTTGAACCTTTTCGGCTACACGGGCCTGGCGACGCTGGCCTGCGCCGCAGCCGGGGCAAAGGTCACGCATGTGGACGCTTCGAAGAAGTCGGTGGCCTGGGCGCGTCAGAACGCGGCCCTCTCGGGGCTGGAGGATCGACCCGTGCGCTGGATCGTGGACGATGCCCTCAAGTTCGTCCAGCGCGAGGTGCGGCGGGGCGTGAGGTACGATGGCCTCCTGCTCGATCCGCCCAAGTTTGGGCGCGGGCCGAAAGGCGAGGTTTGGGAGGTGTATCGGGCGCTGCCTGAACTGCTGGCTGCCTGCCGGCAGGTGCTGGGCCCGCAGCCGCTGTTCGTGGTGCTGACGGTCTATGCCGTCAAATTGCCCGCCATCCATGTCCACCAGGCGCTGAGGGAGATGATGGGCGGGCTGGATGGTTCGGTCGAGTGCGGGGAACTGGTGACGGTCGAGAAGAGCGCCGGGCGGGTTCTCTCGCAGGCGGTGTATGCGCGCTGGTGGCGTTCATGAGTTGCTTTGGACCTTCTCGGAGGCGCGGGCGGCGAGGTTGGGCCGCCCGTTTTTTATTTTGTTGGGTGATATAAATATTAAAATGGTTGTATATATTGATTTTTTCCGTTTTACGTACTATAATATTAGTGTATCCAACCAAAGGATTGTCAGATGGCCCATCTTTCTGCTTATTTAAAGGGACAACCCATCCTGCCCGAGTCGGAGACGGAGGAAGGGATCAAAGTTGGTCGCAGGCTGCGGCTCTTGCGCACCGAGCGGGGACTCTCGATCCGCGCCCTGGCCGAGATCAGCGGGTTGAACGTCAACACCCTCAGTTTGATCGAGAACGAACGCACCTCGCCCAGCGTCAACACCATTCAGCAGTTGGCGCGTGCGCTGGGGGTGCCGATCACGGCTTTCTTTGAAACCAGCGCGCCCAAGAAGGAAATCATTCATCAAAAGAATGGTCACCGTCCGGCGGCGGTCTTTTCTTATGGTTCGCTGGAGGATCTGGCTTCCGGCCTGGCCAGCGACCACGCCCAGCCGTTCATCGTCACGCTCAAGCCGAAGGCGGAGAGCGGCCCCACGCCGATCGTTCACACAGGTCAGGAACTGATTTATTGTCTGGAAGGCACGATCACTTACATCATCGAGGATGAAACTTACAACCTCGAGGCAGGTGACAGTCTGGTTTTCCAGGCTTACCTGCCGCACCGCTGGCTCAATCCGGGACGAATGCCGGCCCGGGCGCTGTTGATCCTGTGTCCGCTGGATGAGCGCGATCGGCCGACCGAACGACACTTTTTGAGTGGTTGAGAAGGAAGGATGTATGAGGAGGCGGATCATGAAGTCGAAAATGCTCGTGCTGATTTTCCTGTCTGCGGGGGTGTTGCTCCTGCTGACGGCGGCTGTCGTCCCGATGAGGATGCAGCCCGCCGCCCCGGCGGAGGCAGCAACAGACGAGGTCAATTCCTGCCGCACCTGTCACACGCGTCTGTATCAGAACTACGATACCGGTCATTGGTTCTGCCTGTGCGCTGCCCGCAATGAACGTTGCGTGGCCTGTCACCAGGGAGATGAAACGGTCTTCGAGGAGGACGCGGCTCACGCCGGCCTGGTCCCCAATCCGCTCGTGGATCCGGCCACCTATTGTGGCCAGTGCCATCCCGATGATTACCAGGCGCGGGTGGAAGCGTTCGTTGCAATGACCGGCGCCCATTCGCCCGGCCCGGCTCTTCATTACGACTATGCTGCTCCTGAAGTGGCGCCGGCTCAGTCCAGTTTCCTGACCGAAATGCGCCCGGCCTGGCAGGTCTACGGCGGCCTGGGCCTGGCGCTGGCGGCCGTGGTGACGTTTGGAATCCTGTGTTACCTGTGCCGTAGGACAAAATAGCCCCGAGCGGAGACAGGCCGACCGGCGCCCGGCGAGTGTCCGCGCGAAAGCACAAGGCCGAGGGGCCTATCTCGATCGCCATCCGTGGGGGTTGGGCGTGCAGTTTCGGTGGGGGTTTGGTACAATTGCGGGGTATGTCTGCGCCTGCTGACCGCCGCACAAGTTTCCTGGATACGCCGCTCGAGCGGTGGATTCCCCTCAACCTCGAGACCCTGACGATTGCCATCATCTTCCTGGTGGCAGTCGTTTCGCGCTTCTACGATTTGGGGGCGCGCGCCATCAGCCACGACGAGGTCAATCACGTCGTTCCGGCCTATGGTTTCTACCAGAATGGCAGTTATTATTACGACCCGCTCAGTCATGGGCCGCTCCAGTTTCACATGATGGCGCTTTCGTATTTTCTGTTCGGCGACAACGACTTTACCTCGCGCATCCCGGCGGCGACCTTCAGCGCGGCGATTGTGCTGGTGGGCATGCTCCTGTTCCGGCGCTACTTTGGCCGGGCGGGGGCCATGGCTGCCGGCGTGATGCTGCTCATCTCGCCCTTCATGCTCTATTACGGTCGCTATGCCCGCAATGAAGTTTATATTGTGATGTGGGGCTTGCTGACCATATATGCCATCCTGCGCTACCTGGAGAAAGGCGAACGCTGGGCGCTGTTCCTGTTCACGGCCGCCAATGCTTTTCATTTTGTGGACAAGGCCACCTCTTACATTTTCGCGGCGATGGAATTGATTTTCCTGGCCGTTTATCTGCTCGACCGCCTGACCCACCGCGAGTGGCCGCGGCCGCGTCTGCGGCAGGCTTTCATCATTCTGTTGAGTCTGGCCATCCTTTTCCTGGCCGGGGCGGCGGGCTTGTCTCTGCAGGGGAAACAGCAGGCGGCGGCCGGTGTGCCGTTCCCCAACGAGCCGACGCCCCTGGAGCCGGTCCTCGCCCCGGCTGGGCGCGCCGCCGTCCTCGGGATGGGCGCACTCGGCCTGATTCTGGCGGTCGCGGCGGCGGTGACGCTGGTGCGCGGCTTGGGCTGGGCCGAAATCCGCCTCGAGCGCAGTTTCGACCTGGCCTGGCTGCTGGGGACCTTGATCCTGCCGCTGCTGGCGGCGCTCTTCCCGATGCTGCTGGGGAAGTTGCCGCCCTCGGCCCTGGAACGCTTGCCCTCCTGGCTGCAACCCTGGAATCCGCGCGATTATCTCTTTGTCTGGCCGGGCTGGGATGCGGCGGCCATAGTTGCCATCCCGCTGGTGCGCACGCTGGGGGCGATCCTCGTCTTGGGCGGACTGGCGGTCTGGTTGGGTCACTGGTGGAATCGCAGTCAATGGCTGTTGCATGCCGCCTTGTTCTATGTGCCGTTCGTCCTGTTCTACACGTCCTTCTTCACCAATCCGACCGGCCTGTGGGGCGGTTTCACCGGCGCCCTGGGTTATTGGATGGAGCAGCAGGCGGTGATGCGCGGCGGTCAGCCGTGGTACTACTATGCTTTTCTGCAGATTCCCCTCTACGAATTCCTGCCGGCGTTGGGGGTGGTGGTGACGGTGGTGATTGCCTCGGCAAAGCGGCTCTGGCAATCGCGGCCGGGGGCGCCTTTTGAATCGGGGCAGGGGGAAGCGCAGCCGGTGCCGATTGTGGCTTTGTGCGTTTTCTGGTCGCTGGCCAGCCTGGCAGCGTTCACGATTGCGGGCGAGAAGATGCCCTGGCTGACGATCCACATCGCCCTGCCGATGATTCTGACCACGGCCTGGGGGGTGGGCTGGCTGGTCGAAACGGCGGACCGGTGGCGGGTCGGGAGTATTCGCATAGCCACGCTCGGGGCCTTCCTGGTCCTGGCCTTGTTCACCGCCCGCGCCGCGTACCGCGCCGCGTACCTGTTCTACGATTATCCTTACGAGTACCTGGTCTATGCCCATGGCACGCCCGACGCCAAAGCCACTTACCTCGAAATCGCCGAACTCTCCGAGCGAATCACCGGCGGCGCCGATTTGGTGGTGGCCTACGACAACAATGTGCGCTATTCGTACTGGTGGTATCTGCGCCATTTTCCCAACCGCCTGGATTACAACACCGAGCCCTCGCGCGACCTGCGGCGGGCGGTGGTCATCGTCGCCAGCCCCGAGACGATCGGCAAACTCACGCCCGTGGTGCGGGACGACTATTATGCTTTCGATTACAACCGGCTGTGGTGGCCCAACCTGGATTACTGGAGCCTGAAGTGGGAGAACATCGAGTTCGAGTACCGCGTCGAATTCGGCTATGACCAACACTTGACCCTGCCGCGCTATTTGCAATTTGCCTGGCGGCACATCCGGCCGTTCTTTACCGACCCGGCGGTATGCCGCGCCGTTTGGCAAATCTGGCTCAACCGCGATTACCGCGATTGGGCGGCGCTGCGCGCCAGCAACGCCTACACGCTCACCCATTGGGGCGTGGCCGAACGGATGACGTTCTACCTGCGCAAGGATGTCAACAGCCTGGTGTGGAACTACGGCGCCGCGGCGGCCGAGCCGACGGTCGAGGTGACGGATCCCTACCTGGCCCTGACCGTCCCCTTCGAGCCGGAGCGCGAGGTGGGAGCAGAGGGGAGCGCCGCCGGTCAGTTCCTCGGGCCGCGCGCCCTGGCGGTTGCCCCCGATGGCAGCCTCTACGTGGCCGATTCGCGCAATCACCGCATCCAGCATCTGAGCGCCGAGGGCGAGGTGCTGCACGTCTGGGGCGGGCCGGGGAGCAACCCGGGCCAGTTCAACGAACCGTGGGGGGTGGCGGTTTCACCCGACGGACGCTACGTCTACGTCAGCGACACGTGGAATCACCGCATCCAGCAGTTCACTGCCGGCGGGCGCTTCCTGCGCGCCTGGGGGTTCTTCGGGATGGGGGAGACGCCGCAGGCGTTCTACGGCCCGCGCGGCATTGCCGTAGATAGCCGCGGCCGCGTCTACGTGGCCGACACCGGCAACAAGCGCATCGTCATCTTCGACGCCGGCGGGAATTATCTTGCCCAGATCGGGCGCGCGGGTTTTGCGCCCGGCGAGTTCGATGAGCCGGTCGGGGTGGCGGTGGACGCCGACGGCCTGGTCTACGTCAGCGACACCTGGAATCGCCGCCTGCAGGTCTTCGTCCCTGATGGGACCGGCGGATTCTACGTCACGGCGGCCTGGCCGGTGACGGGCTGGTACGGCCAATCGCTGGAGAACAAGCCGTTCGTCGCGGTCGGAGGAGACGGACACATCTATCTCAGCGACCCGGAAGCCTGCCGCGTCATCGAATTGGACGATACCGGACAGGCGCGCCGCGTCTGGGGCGGCTGCGGCGGCGACCTGCGTCTGCCCGACGGCCTGGCCCTCGACGGTCGGGGCGGGCTGTGGATCGGCGACGCCGGCAGCAACAGGCTGTTCTACATTCGGCTGGACGAACCCTAGAGAGGGGGCATCAGGGTCCGGCGCCTTTCCAGAGCGCCGGAATTTTGTTCTTCATTTTCTCCCACACCCCTTTGACGACCAGTCCGGCGCGCCAGAAGGCGACTGCCGCCATGCCGTGCGCCAGGACGGCAAAGAAGGGCGGAGTCTGGTAGGTGTAGTACGTCCAGCACTGGCGGGTGGTGCCCCACAATTCGAGGAAGTACCCCAGACCGGAGCCGGCCGCGAAGGTCAGCACGGCCAGGCGGTGGTCGGTGGGTGTGAGAATCAACAGGCCGCACAAGAGCAGCGCCAGGATGGTGAAGGATTTGTCGAAGGTCGGGGCGGTGAAAGAGAACATGTAGGCGTAAAAGCCGAGAAAGAGCAGCCAGTACCCGAGGCGGAACGAGCGGGACACCGCGCCGTTTTCTTTGTCTTCCCTGCTGATCTTTGCCTCCAGCCAGGATATGCCCCCGTTGAGCAGGCGGGTCAGGCGGTCGATCGACAGGGAGGCGATCGGCCAGGCGGGGATGATCCACAGCGGCGGACGTTCGGCGGTGTAGTAGAACCACAAATTGGTCTGCGTGCCCCACGACTCGATCACCAGGCCGCCGAAGGTGCCGACGAAGACGATCAAGGCGTCGGTGCGCAGATCGGCGCGGGCCATGATGGTCAGGCTCATAAACAGGAAGATGCCCAGCAGCAGCCAGTCCATGTACAGCCACCAGGGGCCGCTCCAGTCAACATAAGCCAGGGCGGCTTCGGCCAGCGGCCACCAGATGTAAATGATGAGAAAGATGACGAGGAAGAACCCGCCCAGCAGGACGGTGCTGTGTTTGCTCCAGCCGAAGAGCGTCCACAGGCGGCGGAAAACGGAGCGGGGACGGACAGAATCGGCCATGCGTGGATTATACTTGAGGTATCGTCGAGTTGATTTGACCGAGTCGAGAAAGGAAAGAGAGATGTCCTCCCCAACCCTTCGCTGGGGCCTGCTCAGCACGGCCCGCATCAACCAGGCACTCTTCGAGCCGCTGCGAATTTCGAAGCGCAACCGCCTGGCGGCGGTCGCCAGCCGCTCGCAGGAGAAGGCCAACGCCTATGCCCGCCGGCACCGCATTCCCAAAGCCTATGGTTCCTACGAAGCCTTATTGGCCGACCCCGAGATTGACGTTGTTTACAACCCGCTGCCCAATCATCTGCACGCCGAGTGGACGATCCGGGCGGTCGAGGCGGGCAAACACGTCCTGTGCGAGAAGCCCCTCGCCTTGAGTCTGGACGAGGTGGATGCCATCGCCGCCGCGGCCCAGCGGCACAAGCGGGTGGTGGCCGAAGCCTTCATGTACCGTACCCATCCGCAGACGCTGGAGGTGCAGCGCCTGGTCCAGAGCGGGGAATTGGGGGCGGTCCGACTGGTGCGCGGCTCGTTCACCTTCACGCTGGACAATCCCGGCGATTACCGCCTCGACCCGGCGATGGGCGGCGGGGCGCTGTGGGATGTCGGCTGTTACCCGCTCAGTTACAGTCGCGCCGTCCTCGGCGCCGAGCCGCTGGAGGTCTTCGGCTGGCAGGTTCAGGGCGAGACCGGCATTGACCGCACTTTCGTGGCCCAGATGCGCTTTCCGGGCGGGGTGCATGCCCAGTTCGATTGCAGTTTCGACTTGCCCTATCATGTATTCATGGAAATTGTGGGCAGCGAAGCCACCCTCATCGTGCGCACGCCGTTCTGCCCCGGCCTGAACGAGAAGTTGTATTTGGTCAGTGAGCAGCGAAAGAAGAAGACGCAGGTCATCCTGGTCAAGGGCCTGCCGCCCTACTTGAGCGAGGTGGAAGACATGGCCGACGCCGTGCTGGAGGGCAAGCCGCCGCTGGTGGGCCTGGCCGACAGCCGGGCGAATACGGCCGCCATCCTGGCGCTGTTCGAATCGGCCCGCACGGGCAAGGCGGTCAGGTTGTAGTCATTTCTCGTACACTTCGGGGTTGACGCAGTTCGGCAGGCGCTCGCCGCGCAGGCCGGCCAGCAGATTCTCGGCAGCCATGCGCGCCATCTGGTTGCGCGTCCGCCAGGTGGCGCTGGCAATGTGCGGGACGATGGTCAGGTTGTCCAGTTCGAGCAGGGGGCTGTCGAGCGGCAGCGGTTCGGGGTCGGTGACATCCAGCCCGGCGGCGAAGAGACGCCGCGATTTGAGCGCCCGGTAGAGGGCCTCCTGGTCCACGACCGGGCCGCGCGAGGTGTTGACCAGCACGGCGGTCGGTTTCATTTTGGCGAGAAAGTCGGCGTCCACCAGGCGGCGGGTCTGTTCCGTCAGGGGGACGTGGATGGAGACGAAATCCGATTCGCGCAGCAGGGTGTCGAGGTCGACCGGGGTCGCTTGCAGGCCGGGGTCGGGCGCTGCCGGCGCGGGGTCGTAATAGAGGACGCGCATCCCGAAGCCGACCGCCCGGCGGGCGACGGCCCGTCCGATGCGCCCAAAGCCGACGATGCCCAGGGTCGCGGCGGCAAAATCGGCCCCCAACAGGTACGACGGCCCCCAGGTCTTCCAGCCGCCGCTGCGGACTTCGCGGCTTGCCTCCACGATGCGCCGGCCGGCGGCCAGCAGGAGGGCGAAGGCCATGTCGGCGGTGGCGTCGGTCAGGATGCCGGGGGTATTGCCGACCGGAATGCGGCGGGCGGTGGCGGCGGTCACCTCGACGTTGTCCACGCCGACGGCGTGATTGCTGATGACTTTGAGTTGCGGCCCGGCGGCGTCCATCACTTCGGCGTCGATGCGGTCGGTCAGCAGGCAAAGCAGGCCGTCCACGCCGCGCACGCGTTCGAGCAGGGCAGGGCGCGGCGGCGGCAGTTCGTCGGTCCAGACCTCGGCGTCACAGAAAGCGGTCACCAGGTCCAGGCCGGCGGATGGAATCAGGCGGGTGACGAAGACTCGGGGCTTGGGCATGGCATCTCCTCGTTTGCGCTTTAATGCTATCATAGGAGCATGATTCCTGCCGAGTCTTTCCTGACCGAGAGCCTGCGCCGCCACCCGCGCGGCGAGGCCGTCGCCCGCATCCTGGCCGCGGCGATCGCGGCGGTCGAACCGGGGCAGGCGCTGCGGCGTTTCGTCTCCCGCACCGGCGATCTCCTGACCGTCGCCGGCGAGGCGTATGACCTGGCCGCCTTGCGGGGCGTCCACCTGCTCGCCCTGGGCAAGGCCGCCGTGCCGATGGCCGCGGCGCTGGCGGATCTCCTCGGCGACCGGTTGGCTTCCGGGCTGGTCATCCCCAAGCGCGCCTGCCCTCTTCCCTATTCTCAATTGACTGTCCTGGAAGGGGATCATCCCCTCCCGGGGGCGCGCAGCCTGGAGACGGGCAGGCGGGCGGTCGAGCTCGTCTCTGCCCTCGGCCCGGACGATTTGCTCCTTTGCCTGATTTCGGGCGGCGGGTCGGCGCTGGTCACCGCGCCGGCGGCGGGCGTCTCGCTGGAGGACCTTCAGGCCTTGACCGGCGCGCTGCTGGCCTGCGGGGCGCGCATTGACGAGATCAACGCCCTGCGCCGCCGCCTGGACCGGCTCAAGGGCGGCGGGCTGGTGAGACAGGCAAACGGGGCGCGGATCGTCAGCCTGATTCTCTCGGACGTGGTCGGCAACCCCCTCGAGGCGATTGCCTCCGGCCCGACTGCTCCCGACCCGATCCCCCGCGCCCAGGCGCTGGCCATCCTGTCCAGATATGGGCTGCGCAGGCGGGTTCCCCCGTCCATCTTGCGCGCCCTGCGTTCTGCTCCCGAAACGCCCAAACCCGGCGAGGCGCTCTTCGAGCGGGTGCAGAACGTCGTCGTCGGCAGCAATCTGATGGCGGCGCAGGCGGCGCTGGCGCAGGCCGAGGCGGAGGGCTTCCACCCCTACCTTGTGCGCACCGATCTGCAGGGCGAGGCGAGTTGGGCAGGCTTCGAACTGGCGACTCTGCTTCGTCAGGCCTGGCGGACCGGCGACCCCGTCCCACCCCCGGCCTGTCTGGTGGTCGGCGGCGAGACGACCGTCACCCTGCGCGGCGACGGCCGCGGCGGCCGCAACACCGAACTGGCCCTGGCGGCGGTCACCGAACTGGCCGGTTTCCCCGGGGCGCTGCTGGTCACGCTGGCCACCGACGGCGAGGACGGCCCGACCGACGCGGCCGGGGCGGTCGTGGATGGCGAGACCTTTCGCCGCGCCGCGGCCCTCGGCCTGCATCCGGTCGAGGCTCTGGAGCGCAACGATTCGTATTCGTTCTTTGCCGCCCTGGGGGATTTGCTGAAGCCCGGCCCGACCGGGACGAACGTCAACGATTTGGTCTTCCTGTTCACTTTGCCGGCCTGACCAACAAAACAGGCCCCGCACTGGCGGAGCCTGAGAGAGACCGGCAAAGACAATCAGAGCTAGAAGGGATCGATGCGCATGCTGCCCACGATTTCCTCGAAGAGCGGCTGGTTCTGGCTCCAGACACTTTGCGGGGAGGAGCCAATGATGAGGAGGATCGAGTCGCTGGGGACGATGGCTGCCAGATAGGTCACGTAGTCGGGATCGTCCCGCGTCACCAGGCAGGCGAAGGAGGCCGCCGGTTCGGAATCCACCTGAAAGGAGCGTGTGTTCCACAGCGTCTGTTCGCAGGGGATGCTTGCAATGAAGTAGTCTACGATGGAGGTCGGAGAGTCGGTATTGACCGAGGCGGGGAATTCCCAGGCTGTGGTCGTCTGTCGGAAGATCAGCAGGATGGTGGAAGCCTGAAAGGGTTCATCGGAGTTCAGGATGTGTTCATCGGGCGTGAAAGCAACCATCGGATATTCTTCCTGATACATCCACCCTTCAGGGTAGATCAGGCTGAAGTTCATCGAAGGGCTGCGGTAGGGAATGCCCGAGGGGGTTGGGGTTGGCAAAGGCGTGGGGGTGGAGGTGGGGGTGGCAAAGAAGGCCGACACGCCGGGGATCGAGGTCCGATAGGCATAGGCAATGATGAGGAGAGCGGCGCAGCAGCACAGGAGCAGGAAAGCGCCCAGGATGCCAATCCACAGCCCGGCGCCGGATTTCTTCTTTGGTGGCGGAGGCGGCGGAATGGCGGCCGGCGAGGAGGAATAGGTCTCGTTCAAGTCATTCATGGTTTCACTCTGTCCCTTTCGGCCTTTCGATGGGCCGCTCTTCAAACTTGCAGAATTTGGGGGCTGCTGAGGGGAGCCTGTTGTCTATTTTCCCGAATGCGATGTTTTGGAAGAAGGAATCTCTACAAAACTTGCCTGAGATCTCATCGATTATGAATATTCTAGCATAGAATGCGGCTGGAGGCGCCTGCTCGTCCTGGCGGAGGCAATTTGTCCGGACAATCGCTTTGACAATTGACTTCCTGGCGAACCTGGTCTACACTTAACCTATGCTGGCTCGTGTGTATTCCTGCGCTGTCATTGGCCTGGACGGGGTGGTTGTGGAAGTCGAGGTTGATTACACACAGGGCTTCCCCGGGATGACGGTGGTCGGTCTGCCGGATGCGGCGGTGCAAGAGAGCCGCGAGCGCGTCCAGGCGGCCGTACGCAATGTGGGGGTGCCCTATCCGCGCAAGCGGCTGGTGGTCAACCTGGCTCCTGCCTCTGTCCGCAAGGAAGGCCCCGCTTACGATCTGCCCATTGCCCTGGGCGTGATGATCTACAGCGGCATGCTGCCGGCCGATTGCGCCGAGGGGATGATGGTGGTGGGAGAACTCTCGCTGGATGGGACGGTTCGGCATGCCCGCGGCGTCCTGCCGATGGCGGCCACGGCGCGGGCAGCCGGTTTCCGGCGCATCGTCGTCCCCGAAGTGGACGCGGCCGAAGCGGCCCTGATTCCCGACATCGAGGTCATCCCGGTTCCATCGCTCTCGGCGTTGTTTTACCATTTGACGGGGCGCAAGGTGATCCCGCCCTATCCGCGGGCGGAGGTCGAGTCGGCGCCGCTCTTCGTCCCGACCGACTTTAGCGAGGTCAAGGGGCAGGAGCACGTCAAACGGGCGCTGGAGGTGGCTGCAGCCGGCGGACATAACGTCCTGATGATCGGCCCGCCCGGGGCGGGCAAGACGCTCCTGGCGCGCGCCCTGCCGGGGATTCTGCCGCAGATGACCGTCGAAGAAGCCCTGGACGTGACCCGCATCTACTCGGTCGCCGATCAGTTGCCGGCCGGGACGCCGCTCATCCGCAACCGGCCGTTCCGCGCCCCGCATCATACCATCAGTCACGCCGGGCTGGTGGGCGGCGGCAACTGGCCGCATCCCGGCGAGATTTCGCTGGCCCATCGCGGCATCCTCTTCCTGGATGAACTGCCCGAGTTCGGGACGCGCGTCCTGGAGGTGCTGCGTCAGCCGCTGGAGGACAAGGTGGTGACCATCAGTCGGGCGCAAGGCTCGCTGACTTTCCCGGCCAATTTCCAACTGGTGGCGGCCATGAATCCTTGCCCCTGCGGCTATTACGGCGACCCCCTGCACCCCTGCACCTGCTCGAACATGGTGGTGACGAAGTACCAGAAGCGCATCTCGGGCCCGCTGCTGGACCGGATCGACATCCACGTCGAGGTGCCGCGCGTGGAGTACGAGAAGTTGTCAGATGCGCGGCTGGGGGAGGGCAGCGCGGCGGTGAGGGAGAGGGTGGAGCGGGCGCGGGCGATCCAAAGGGAGCGGTTCGGCGAGGCGACCGTTCAGGGAGGAAAGGGTCTCACCTGCAACGCCGAGATGCGTCCGGCGGAGGTGCGGCGCTACTGCGGGCTGGACGAGACCGGTCAGCGTCTGATGCAATCGGCGATGAACCAGATGCAGTTGACGGCGCGGGCGTATCACCGCATCCTGAAGCTGGCGCGCACGATCGCGGATTTAGCGGGGAGCGAGTCGATCGGGCCGGCGCACCTGGCCGAGGCGCTGCAGTACCGGCCGCGGTTGATGATGGGGTAGATCAGCCTGCTTGACCAGACATCTGCTGCTCGTTATAATCGGCACAATCAACCGAACCGAGGTGGGACGATGAGGTTCTCTCTGCGTGGAAATCTCAAATGGGGAACCATCCTGGCGGCAGCGATCCTGGCGCTTATTCTGGCTGCTCCGGCCCTGGCCGACTATCTTGGTCCGGACCGGGCGGTGACGACCTGGTCGGAGCAGCGGCTGGTATGTCAATACGTGGCAGCTTATCCGACCACCTCGCCAACGGACCATTGCACGTTGTCGCTCTACTACATTCCCTCTGCGACTTGCCCTGATCCTGATTCGGTCAGGGGCTATTTTCAACAGGGGAGCACATCTTGTGGCGATTGGCCAACTCAGGCGGTAGGCTGTCCGCAAGGAAACTGCCAGGTTTATCCCGGCTCCTGGTTGGAGCCCTGCTCGGCGGGGGATTACGGCTGTGAGAGCATCCCAACCACCGTGACCTATCCCGAAGCGGCGATCAGCGGATCGCTGCAGGGCTGCACGTTGCAGAACGGCTGGTGTGTCACCAATTCCACCCTGGTACTGACGGGAACCGAGCCGGTTGCAGGCCAACGGATTATCGGTATCGAAGGAACGCTGAACGGCCAGGGATTCGGGTATCCTTTCCTTCCCGGTGCGGCCGTGGAGTCTGCTTCCGTCCCCCTCGGCGAGGGGGTGAATACTCTGACCTTTTGGGCGCTCTCCTCGTGGGGTGACAGTTCGCAGAGGGGGACTTTCTCGGCGAACGTAGATACGCAGCCGCCAGCCATCAACGGTTCGGCAAGCGGGATACTCGGCGATAATGGTTGGTATATTTCTACTGCGAGTGTCTCGGCGACGGCGAGCGATGCGGCCTCGGGCGTGGCAACCTTCGAATACACTTTGGATGGGACCGCCTGGGCGCCATATGCTGGACCCTTGATGCTCGCGGAGGGAAGCCACAGCATCGACTTCCAGGCTACGGATGTAGCCGGGCATACCTATAGCATCTCGCAGGCGGTGAATGTGGACACGGAACCGCCGCAGGCGAGCCTGGCCGGCAATCCCAGTTTCTGCCCGGGATGCGGCGAGGTGGTCGATCTGGCCTTTTCGGCGCAGGATGCCACGAGCGGGATCGCGACCTGGGAGCTGGTCGTGGACGGCACATCCATCCTTGCCAGTGGGATGGCGTCAACGGATCAGAGCCTTGCCTGGAACGGAAGCGGTCTACCGGACGGGGATCATTCCTTGGTGCTGGAAGCCCATGATGTGGCCGGGAACGTAGTTGAGGCAACCCTGGATGTCACCATCCTGCTGCCGCCCCCGCCTGTGGAGGATAGTGGCAGTGACTCCACTGCTCCGCAGTTCGTGGCTGGGCCTGTTTCGCTGCTCCCGACGCGCATGCCGGTGCCTGCCCGCCCGGACCCTCGGCCGACGACAGTTTCCTTTGGCTCGCCTGCAACAGAGCAGCCGGTGGTGGAAGATGTGCCTGCTGACGAAGGCGTGATGGTCAGCGAGGGCCAACCACCATCCACGGTCTCCGGTCCACCGTCGGTGCTGTGGGGTGCGGCTGCGGCGGGACTGCTCGGTGCGGTGACGGCCTATGCCATCGAGCAGAAGCGCAAGCGGGAAGAGGAAGAAGAGCAGAAGGCAGCTATCGCGGCGGCATTCAACGCCGATCAGCGTGCGGCGGATGCGGGCCTTGATGCAAAGATCGCTGCTGCGGTGGTAGCCAAACAAGCACAATCATCTTGGGGCTTGACACTCGCGCCATCGATATCGGGTAAGCGTGCTCCCGTGACGGACGATTACGAGTTCCTCAAAGATATGCCAAGTGCAAATGTAATAACGCGGTCGATGGCCGAGAGCGCGTTGAGGCTTTATTACGATATCCATTTATTTGGGGATTTTGAAGATATTGGTAAATTGAAGCGATTTACTCAGCAGTTGAAGATGTCGCAACAGCTATCGCAAGGGATGGGAACGGATCAATTGATCGGCATCATGCCTTTCGGGAAGCATTTAATACAGATGATGCTCCAATTGCTTTTCAGGATGCAACCAATAACACGGGAATGTTTTATCCGGGAGGGTGTCCAGAAGGAGGTAACGAGAATTCGGGCGGTTGCCATGTTGGGCCGCAGACTATTGATGGGAAACGATACCGTGTGATCTTCCTCTACAGTATGTATGATGATGCAGCATACTACACCGACAGGCCCATGAGAAGAAGGAACAATATAATCCATGAACTTGGGCATGCATACGATGGTGCCAATGATGGGGTTCCATCTGACACATTAAGTAGGGATATGGCCTCTGATCCAAGATTGAGGAGGGATGATCCTTATGGTAATTTCAATGGGTTTGCATCAACGTATGGTACTTACACCTGGCAAATGACGATTGGAGAACATGGACCTGAGGCTGGTGAGATTTTTGCCGATCAATTTCTAGCCTGGACGTATGATACTTATTATGGGGATCTCCCTGATCAAACCATCCCCCCATTTCTTGACCAGGCCAATGCCAGAAGAAATTGGATGAATAAGCACATGCCTGACTTTTTAGGAGAATAACCAACAATGCTTTACAAAAAAATCCACATCTTATTCCTGTTGGTACTGTTGTTCTTATTTTCTGCCTGTGGAATCCAAGATGCCAATGCGCTGGCTACGGTTACAGTCACTGCAATCAATACACATACGCCCACATCGACTCAAAGCCTAATATCAACCGATACGGCTGATGCTCTTCTGCCTTTCGAAGAAAGAAGTGAAATACTGCAGGATCTGCTTCAGACCAATGGAGGATGCCAATTGCCATGTTGGTGGGGGAAAATTACACCCGGAGTATCGACATGGGTAGAAGTGGAAGAGTTCTTGAGGCCACTGGCTGATTTTCTGGCGATTTCAGATTCAACAAACGGCCGCGCATATGCAGGAGCAGCATTTTACTCTTTACCTCCCGAAATTTCGTCGACACTCACTATCAGTTTCTATGTTCAGGATGGTGTAATTCAGATCATGGATATTACAGGGTTTCGGAACATTGACTCATACTATCTTCATCAATTTCTTACCATCAACGGTCCACCAAGCGAGGTGTGGATGAGTGCTCAGGTTCCCCCCATTGGTCCAGGCGACACAGTCGATATAATATTATTTCTTTTTTATCCGGAGAAAGGTATTTTGGCCACTTACCACAGTTGGGAAGATATCGTGCAAGGTGCTTCCTATACAGGATGTTTTGATTCTAATGCGACGCTTGTGCTTTGGTCGTCAGGATATCAATTTACATTGTTCGAGTTGCTGGATGAGATTAAGCCATCTAGAGGATATGACCCGTATCGAGTCTGGTTACCTCTTTTTGAGAGCACAGGGATTAGTGTCGATGAATTCTATGTCAATTATCGTGATGATGGCAATGTTATTTGTTTAGAAACACCTGCAGAATTATGGGAATGGCAACCTGGAGAGACGCCTACACCTTGAATTTCCATGTACCCAAACCTCATATGGAAAATAATCTATTTGCTCTTATATGACCGACGATGAGATTGTCGTTGATGCAGTTGGAGAACTATATTCGGCAAGAACACTGAATATCTTCCCGGATTATTCGGTATTTCCAGATGGTGAGGGTTCTATTGGGTTGCAAATCGAGTTGGCGGGTCGCCAATGTCAGGATGCTGTTCCAACGGACGATTGGGTTGGAAATTTTATTGAGGTGGAGATTAATCGTTGATCTACAAAAAATATTGGCCTTGGGTCTCTATCTTTTTGCTTCTCATCATTCTGGCATTTATCTTCATCTGGCCAGCCGCCAGTCGTCCGCTGTCGATCGTGGTGATGATTTTAGGGCTAGGCATGGTTGTGGCCTTGACCATCCAACGTCATCTCCAAGCCTATCACAAAGGTGGCATTGACAAGAAGGAACTGGCCCGAAAGATAGTCATGGATCTGCTCGGTCTTTTGCTCGCCATGGTCGCTGCCATCTTGGTCGGTGGCCGGTTTGGTAGGCTTGTGAGTCAATCTGCCTGGGAGGCGGGCTGGCCGGAGTGGACTGTGATCGCGGCCGGGATCCTGACCGGCTTCGCGGCAGGATTTGCCGCCGGCTGGCTGGTGCGATTTCTCTGGGGGGTGTTTTTCAAACCGAAGCGCGTCAAGACGGCGCAGGCGGGCGAGGGGTAGGAGTTCCCCGGATCGAGCGGACGAGAGAAAAGCGAAGATTGTGAGTATCCCCGGCCCTGTGGCTACGCGGGAGATTTGGTGAAGCCGTGCACCTGCTCGAGCATGGTGGTGACGAAGTCCCGCAAGAGATTCGGGATGATATACCAGAAGCGCATCTCGGGCCCGCTGCTGGACCGGATCGACATCCACGTCGAGGTGCCGCGCGTGGAGTACGAGAAGTTGTCGGATGCGCGGCTGGGGGAGGGCAGCGCGGCGGTGAGGGAGAGAGTGGAGCGGGCGCGGGCGATCCAAAGGGAGCGGTTCGGCGAGGCGACCGTTCAGGGAGGAAAGGGTCTCACCTGCAACGCCGAGATGCGTCCGGCGGAGGTGCGGCGCTACTGCGGGCT